>NZ_JAKFFD010000087.1:0-6351 GCF_036675385.1 Pseudarthrobacter sp.
GTGCCGTTCGCGTGCGCCGGGGGAGTGTGCGGCACGTGCCGCGCCAAACTGGTCACCGGCACCGTGACCATGGACGAAAACTACGCGCTGGAGCAGGATGAACTGGACAAGGGGTACGTCCTGACCTGCCAGAGCCACCCCACCAGCAAAGAAGTAACAGTCGACTTCGACGTTTAAGGAACCCATGATCTCCCTCTCCATCGCCAACAACGTCGCCGAAGTGGTCCTGAACGCGCCCCACAAGCTGAACTCGCTCGACGAGCAGGCGCTCGCTGATTTAACACAGGCGTACGACGACGCCGCTGCCGCCGCCTCGCGCGGTGAGGTGCGGGCGCTGCTGCTCAGGGGAGAGGGCCGCGCCTTCTGCGCCGGCCGGGACATTTCGGGCGTGACGCCGGAGACGGACGATGCCGAAGCGTACCTGGGCGGGCTGGTGCAGCCGTTGCTGAAGAAGATGAGCGCGTTCCCGGCACCGACGTTCGCTGCGGCACACGGTGCGTGCCTGGGTGTGGGGCTGGGCCTGCTGCTGGCCACGGACGTGGTGTACGTGGCGGAGAACGCCAAGTTCGGCTCGCCGTTTGCCAAGCTGGGCGCCACGCTGGATTCGGGTGGCCACTGGTACTTCACCGAGCGGCTGGGCATGCACCGGACGCTGGACCTGATCTACACGGCCGAACTCATCTCCGGCACCGAGGCCGTGGCGCAGGGGATGTTCAGCAGGGCCATGCCGGCCGATGAATTGTTGGCCAACACCAGGGAAATTGTGACGCGGGTTGCCGCCGGGCCCACGGGCGCCTTCACGGCGAGCAAGGAGCTGGTGGCGCACATCCGGGACCAGCGGCTGGGCCTGTGGGACGCCATGGCCGAGGAAAACGCCGAGCAGGGACGGCTCTGCAAGAGCGCAGACTACGCCGAGGGCTTCCGGGCGTTCCAAGAGAAGCGGGCGCCCAAGTTTGTCGGCTGACGGAGAGTTCCAGATGCGCTGCTGAGCTGCTCGAATACAAGACGTTCAAGACGGTGGGACCGCAGTTGGGTTCTTGCTGAGGCCTCTGAAGGCCCGAAGCGTCGCCAGCCGATATCTGAGTTCCTGCGTGTCGCCAGGTTGCGTGCGCTGTCCCAATAGACAGGACTGCAAGCCCGCGCCGATGGTATACAGGCCGATGGTATACAGACAGAGTGAAAATTTCTTTGCCTCGTGGGGAGGGCGTTGGTCCGATGGATTGTCCCCACCAGTTCGTAGGTGTTTGCGCGGAGTGTGGAAGTCTTGCCGATCGCGGAGGAAATCCACCCGACCATTTGCCAGCGATCCTGCCGGTTTCACTCGATGAGTCCGTGGGACTCTCGTAGTAGTGTGTGCCGGACTTCCGCACGCTGGATGATGTGGGTGACCTGTAAGAATGTCACTGATGTTTCGTGAAGCCAGGCGCGTCCAAGTAGTCGCCTCCTGAAAATTCGAGTACTCACCACCCTTAGATTTGGGCTGCGGAAGACTCAGCCTTGAGGAATGACGGCTTACATCGTAGAACTTCAAGCCCTGGAACACTGCTGCCAATGCTGTGGAGAGACGGCAATGGAAGTCTTTTGTGTAGATTGCCAAGACCACCACGACCTATAGGGGAGAGCGCATTGAGGTGCGCCGATGATGCTCACTCGGTCGAGGAATGTCACTCTCGTCCTTGAAGTGGGCACGGATTCCTGCGGTCCCATGTATTTTGTTGCCTTCCGCCGATCGACGCGGGCCGCGATGGGGAGCAGTGCCCACCAGCCCATGAGGGTATCTCGGAGTAGACCCGCGCCCAGCTGGCGCCCAGCCTGCACCCAGCGGGGTTATAGAAACGTTATATATGCTTGATGAGTGAATTTTTGGTCAAGTAGCGGAATCCCGAACATGAAAGAACGCCCGGTGGCGCCTGCATCCGGACTGATATCCGGGCGGCAGCACGCACTCGATGGCCTGCGCACCATCGCGGTAGCCGGCGTTTTCCTCTTCCACACGTTAACCGGGTTCGCCCCCGGTGGATCCATTGGCGTGGATGTTTTCTTCACGCTCAGCGGCTTTGTCATCACTCTCCTGATCATGAAGGAGTACCGCTCCACGGGCCGGCTGCGCGTTGGAGTTTTCTACGCCAAACGGCTCGCCCGGCTCTGGCCGGCACTGCTGGTTCTGTGCGCTGTGGTGGTTCTGGTCGGCCTGGTCTTTCCGTCGTCGGGGTGGGGCGGCCAGGAAGCCGATGCCATTCCGGCGGCTGGCTACCTGATGAACCTGTCCAACTTCGGAGCCTTCGGTTCCTCAACCGGCGGCGGCGCGCTGAGCCCCACCTGGACGCTCGCCGTCGAGGAGCAGTTCTACCTGGTCTGGCCGGTGCTGCTCCTGCTGATGCTGCGCTTCTGGAAGGTCCGCACGGTCGCCTGGATCACGGCCGTCCTGGCGGCGGGGTTCCTGGTTTCACGGTTCTTCCTGGTTTCCGGCGGGGCATCGCTGGCCCGGATTTACAACGGGCCTGATACCAGGGCTGACGAGCTGCTGCTGGGGTGCGCCGTGGCTCTGGTGTTGTCGTCCATCAGCCCGGGCACCAGGCGCCATGTTTCCCTGCAGACCGGTGTGCGCCGCAGCGGCCCGTTCGCGGGGCTTGCCCTAGTGCTGGCCGTTTTCCTGCTCGAAGAGCCCACCGAACCCGGTGCCTGGTTTGATATCTTCTGGACCGCCGGTCCAACTGCCTTGGCACTACTGGCCGGGCTGGCCATCGGGTGGCTTGTCCTGCTGCCAGAAGGCCTCATCTCAAAGGTCCTGGGCCACCGCTGGCTTTCCCGCCCGGGCCGGGACCTGTCCTATGGGATGTACCTCTGGCACTTGCCGGTCTTTATCCTGCTGATTCCCCTGGTCCCGTCGCTCGCCGTCCGCGTACCGCTGACGGCAGCCCTGACCGTTCTGATGGCTTACGGATCGTTCCGATTTGTGGAGCGGCCCATCCGCCGCTGGGCCTCCAGAAGGCTGGAACCCGCCGTCGTCCGTCCCGCCCCGGAGCCAGCACCGGAACCCGCTCGGGAATTGGAGCTGGCCGGCCGTACCTGAACGAACTGAGTTTCTCCGCGACGACGCCGGTAAGATGTGCCGGGTGACGAGAGACGGCGGCGACCCAGCATGACCAAGCAGGAATGGCTCAAGTACGGTGCACTTTTTCTGCTGGCCGTGGTCGCCTTCGGAGTAGCGGGAATCGCCCTGACGAATCCGCGCGGCCCAGGCGAAGCCGTCAGCCCTGTGACGGCAAGCTCTCCGACGGCCACGCCAACGGCTACTGCGTCGCTGGCTCCCACACCCACCGCCACCGCAACGGCCCGACAGCTGAAAATCCAGCTTCCTGCCCGGCCCGTCCTCCTGATTCTTGGCGATTCGTACACTGCCGGTGACGGCGCGGACCGGCCAGACCAGGGGTGGGCGTACCTTGTTGCCGGCTCGCTCGGATATCCCACCAACATCGACGGTGAGGGCGGAACCGGCTTCGCTTGGGGCGGTGGTCCGCAGGACAGCGCGGCCCGTGAGTACGAGGTCCGGTTGCGCGAAGCCGCTGCGGATCCGCGCTTCGTCCCCAACGTCCTCATACTGCAAGGCGGCCAGAACGACGCCCTGGTCACCAGCCCTGATGAAATCCAAACCGCCACGGCGCAGACCATCGAGGCGGCCCGCACGTTGTGGCCCGGCGTCCAGGTAGTGGTTCTTGGGCCCTCGGCCCCCCAGCCGTTAGCGGAGGAACTGCAAGGTGCGAACAGCGCCGTCCGCGCCGGGGCCGCAGCCGCCGGTGCTCCGTTCATCGACGCCTACGAGGCCGGCTGGTTCACGGGTGCCAACAGCCCGGGATTCGACTTTGACGGTGCGCACCCGAACACCGCCGGCCACGCGCATCTTGCCGAGAAGTTCCTGGAGTCCTGGGCCACGCTGACTCAGTGAGCCAGAGCCCGCCAAGACGGCGTGACTCAGCTGGGCCACGCCTCCAGGCGTGGCTCCTGACGGGCGTCGCCTCCGGGCAGGTTGAAGGCCGGGGCTTTGTGCCCTATGTCCGGTTCCGGGCTGGACCTAGCCTGAAGGCAACAGCGCGGCGAGGCCGCCTGCCGTATTTGCGGGAGGCAAACGGTGAACTCGGCAAAGACAAGCATCATCGCGGGCATCGGCCTGATCGCGGTCGGCGTGCTCATGCTGTTGGACCTGCTCGGCGTCGCGGAGAGCTTCGCTTATGTACCGGCGCTGATGTTCGCGGCGGTGGGGGTTGTGTTCATATCCCTCTTCATTCGAAGCCGCGAGAACTGGTGGGCGGCAATCCCCGGCTCGGTATTCCTGGGCGTGGCCGCCGTCATCACCGTCACTCAACTCACGGCCGGCAGTGCGGGC
The DNA here is from genome assembly GCF_036675385.1 of Pseudarthrobacter sp. Taxonomy (NCBI): domain Bacteria; kingdom Bacillati; phylum Actinomycetota; class Actinomycetes; order Micrococcales; family Micrococcaceae; genus Pseudarthrobacter; species Pseudarthrobacter sp. The sequence goes on from NZ_JAKFFD010000087.1 coordinate 4,385, forward strand.
GGAGCCTACCTGTTCCTGTTCATGGCAGCCGGATTCGCCGCGGTTTACCTGCGCGAACCGGCCAACTGGTGGGCCCTCATCCCATGCGGGGTGATGTTCACGCTGGCCGTCATCGTGGCCCTCCCGCAGGCGCTCCAAGGCACGCCCGTCGCCGCCGTCCTGTTCCTGGGCCTGGCGGCCACGTTCGGGGTGCTGTCCCTTGTCCCGGTCCGAACTTCCGAGAACACCGGCCGGATGAAGTGGCCCTTGATTCCTGCTGCCGTTCTCGGCGGACTGGGAGTGATCTTCGCTCTCCAGGCTATGGCGCTGCTCATCCCCTTGGACTACGCCGTCTCGGCCGTCACGATCCTGGCGGGGATCGCCTTGCTGGTCTACGCCTACCACTCCTACCGCCACGGACAGGACAAGGCGCACGGCCTCTAATCGCGCGCCCTAACGCGTATCAACATCCTCGAACACCAGAAACGTCTGTGTGTCCTGGACGCCCGGCATCGCCTGCAGCTGGTCGAAAATCACCCGCCGCAGGTCGGTGTTGTCGATCGCGCGCACCAGCAGGATCACATCAAAATCGCCGCCCACGAGGGCGATGTGGTGGACCTCGGGGATCGCGCGCAGCTGCTCGCGCAGCTCACGCCATGAATGCTGGCTCACCTTGAGCGTCACATAGGCGGAGGACTTCAGCCCTGCCTTGATGGGGTCCACCAGGGCCGTGAATTTGGTCAGGACGCCTTCGCCGGTCAGCCTGGCGATGCGGGTGTACGCGTGGGCCCGGGAGATGTGGACGTTCTCGGCCACCTGCGTCACGGACATCCTCCCGTCCCGGGTGAGTTCGGCGATGATCCGGCGGTCGACGTCGTCCAGCGGCACCTCCCCGGACTCTCCTTCAAGTCGTGCCAATTCGTCCACCGCTCCCGCTCGTTGTCCAGATCACATTTCAATTCGTCTTCCAGAGTAGGTCCATCCGGCGGAACCTTCCACGATTTGGCGAACTACTGGATACGAAACTTCCCCGAGGGCCATACTGGAACCGACTAGTGGCTACAGAAGGACGGACCAATGACGATCTCCGCGGACCACCCTGCGCCGGACCAGGCCCAGCGTTTGCCGGCTGAAGATGCAGTATCCGAAGCGGTGCGGAAGTTCGGCATCACGGTGGAGGACTACATGCTGCCCGCCCGCCACCAGATCCAGATGGTGGACCCGGAGGGACGGCTCAAAGCCGAAAGTGAGCAGGGCACCGAACCCGGCCACGAGTATCCCTTGCCCGGCGATGAGGAACTGCTGGCCGCCTACGAGCAGCTCGTCGTCGGACGCCGCGTCAACGACCAGAATTCGGCCCTGGTCCGCCAGGGCCGCATGGCCGTGTACCCGTCCAGCCACGGCCAGGAAGCCTGCCAGGTGGCAGCAGCCCTCTGCCTCTCCGACGGCGACTGGCTGTTCCCCACCTACCGGGACGCCGTCGCTGTGATGGCCCGGGGGGTTGATCCCGTGGAGGCCATGACCATCTTCCGGGGTGACTGGCATAGCGGCTACGACCCGACCAGGCACAAGGTGGGCATCCAGTGCACGCCGCTCACCACCCAGCTGCTGCATGGCGTGGGAGTTGCGCACGCGGCCAAACTCCGCGGCGAGGACACCGTGGTCCTGGCGATGTGCGGGGACGGCGCCACCAGTGAGGGTGACTTCCATGAGGCCCTGAACTTCGCCGCCGTCTTCCACCTGCCCGTGGTCTTCTTCGTCCAGAACAACAAGTACGCCATCTCGGTTCCGCTGGCGCACCAGTCCGTGGCGCCGTCGCTCGCCCACAAGGCCGTGGGCTACGGCATGGCCGGCGAACGCGTGGACGGCAACGACGTGGTGGCCCTCCTCGCCGTGCTGGACCGGGCCGTGAAACTCGCACGGGAAGGTTCCGGGCCGCTCCTGGTGGAGGCACACACGTACCGGATGCAGGCACACACCAACGCCGA
>NZ_JAKFFD010000119.1:0-6288 GCF_036675385.1 Pseudarthrobacter sp.
AACAACTACAAGTACGAACTGCAGTGCCACCTTGGCGGGGGCGACTTCGATTCCGCGTGCTTACGTGATCAGGTTGAATGCACGAACGGGCCGGATGGCGAGGACGGGATCCCGGTCATCTGGTATTCCATGCCGCGAGGCGTTCCTGGAGCCGTCTGGGCAATCCATTCGGGACCCACTTGTCTCTACGATGCTCGGCCGGAGGACCTCCTGCCGCGCATAGCCGCCCAGATACAGAGGCAGTTCGAGAGCCTGCCCATCAGCGCAGGAACGGTGGTCGCGCAGCCCAACCCCAACACGCTCCGCGGGGCCGAGACAAACTTCTACGCTGACGCTTCCGAGCAACAGTTTGACGTGACGATGCTCGGACAGCAGGTGCACGTGGTCGCCACGCCGGTTCAGTACACCTGGAATTACGGCGACGGAACGGTCTTCGGTCCGCAGCCTTCCATGGGAGGGCCGCTGCCGCAGGACCGCTGGGGTGAAAAGACCCGAACGAGCCACGTCTACGCGGACACAGGCGACTTCCAAGTCGTCCTCACGACGTCCTTCCAAGGCACGTATTCCGTGAACAACGGACCGCCGCTGCCCATACCGGGCCAAGGCCAGTTCAGCGCACCGCCTCAGTCCATCAGCGTCTGGCGATCCATCACCCGGAACTACGCCGACGACTGCAACCAGAACCCGCAGGGACAAGGTTGCCCCGGCGTGGCATCGTCCCGGTAGGAAGCATCAGACGACGCCTATGAGGCGGCCGGCAACCGCGCCCGGAATCCAGACAAGCCACCCCCGCAGAGAGTGATCCGCGCCTCAACCGGAATACTTGCACGCGCCGGGCAGTTGGGAACAGCAGTACCAATTCACCTCGAAAGGAACTGCGCATGCTGTTTTCCCCCTTGACTCTTGGCGAGCTTGAACTGCCCAACCGCCTGGTAATGGCACCCCTGACCCGTCTCCGCTCAGGCGAGAACGGTGTTCCGGGTCCCTTGGTTGTGGAGCACTACCGGCAGCGCGCATCCCTGGGACTGATCGTCAGCGAAGGCATCTACCCGAGCCCCGCCGGACGCTCCTACCCGGGTCAGCCCGGTCTCGTCACCGCGGAGCAGATTGCCGCCTGGAAGAAGGTCACCGACGCGGTGCACGCTGAGGGCGGCCGGATCTTCGCCCAGATCATGCACGGCGGACGGGTTTCCCATGCGGACATCACCGGCGGCCACACCATCGTGGGTCCGAGCGCCGTCGCCATCGACGGCGAGGTCCGCACCCCGTCCGGCAAGCAGCCGTACCCCGTCCCGCACGCGCTGACCATCGGTGAGCTGCCCGTCGTAATGCAGGAAATCGTCACCGGCTCGATTAACGCCATCGAAGCGGGATTCGACGGCGTGGAGCTGCACTCGGCCAACGGCTACCTTCTCCACGAATTCCTTGCCCCGAACTCCAACGTCCGCGACGACAGCTACGGCGGCTCGCCGGAGAACCGGGCCCGCTTTGTGATCGAAACGGTCAACGCCGCGGTGGCCGCGGTGGGTTCGAGCCGCGTGGGCATCCGCATCTCGCCGGAGCACAGCGTCCAGGGCATCGCCGAAACGGATGCGGCCGATGTCCGCGCCACCTACGAGGTGCTGGTGGACAGCATTGCCCCGCTCAACCTCGCCTACGTCAGCATCCTGCACCACGAGCCCACGAGTGAGCTGGTCCAGGATCTCCGGGCGCGCTTCAACGGCACATTCCTGGTGAACTCCGGCTTCGGCACCATGACAACTCGGGAGGAAGCAACCGCCTTGGTGGCGGACGGCCATGCAGATGCTGTGGTGGTGGGGCGCCCCGCCATTGCCAACCCGGACCTCGCGCGCCGCTGGAAGGAAAGCCTTCCGCTGAACGAACCGGACCCGTCCACGTTTTATGCAGACGGCTCCATAGGCTACACGGACTACCCCGCGTATTCGGCTTAGCGGTCAATGCTGGCCTCGGCCAGAGATTAAACGACGACGGCGGCACCCGGCTTGGGTGCCGCCGTCGTTGGCTGCTCGGGGTGCTGTCCCGGCAGCGCGCGCCAAATTAGCCATCCGACGGCTGTTTTGGCTCATCTTTCAACGTTGGCCCGCCCAGGTTCACAAGCGCTGAGCGGTAAACACCAGAATACTCCAGTGAATGGATTATTGCTAGGGAAATAGCTAAAGGTATGCTTCCCGGCCCGTTCCTTCGCGCATCACCAGCTTGTCGTCCTCAATGGAGACGAGCAGGCTTTTGGGCTTTCCGCTGACTTTGGTAATGGCTTTCAGGCCGCGGTTGGTGACTTCCACTCCCACCTGCGCCCCCTTTGCGGGCAGCTCCACGGACGTTTCGTAGGCTTCTCCCAGCAGCGGGTTGGTGGACACGCCCATGTCGCGGCGGACCTCCTTGCCGTTGACCATGACGGTGATGTTGGCCTCGTCGAATCCTTCCTGAAAGACGATGAGCAGTTCACGCATGGTGGCCCTCTTCCTCGAAGTGATTGCCTGTGACGGCATATCAACTACAGCACTTCACGGCCCGGAGCGGAATACCCCGGCCGGCTGCCCGGCCGGGCGCCGCTGGAGACGACCAGGCCCGTAGGGCAAAATGTTCAGGTGACCCAACTCCCGCACGTCCCGTCCGCCCCCACGTCTGCCCCAACTCCGGACAGCGCCATCCACGCCCAGATCGCCGCCGAGCTTGGCGTGAAGACCTGGCAGGTCAAGGCTGCAGTGGACCTGCTCGACGGCGGTTCCACCGTTCCGTTCATCGCCCGGTACCGCAAGGAAGCCACCGGGACGCTGGATGACACGCAGCTGCGCGAGCTCGACGAGCGCCTGCGCTACCTCCGCGAACTTGAGGACCGCCGTCGTACTATCCTCGAAGCGATTGCCGCGCAGGGGCAGCTGACCCCCGAGCTGCAGGCAGCGATCCTCGCCGCGGATACCAAGTCCCGGCTGGAGGACATCTACCTTCCGTTCAAGTCCAAGCGCCGCACCAAGGCCCAGATCGCCCGTGAAGCCGGGTTGGAGCCGCTCGCCGATGCGCTGCTGAAGCGGCCCGACCTGGACCCGGAACGCGAGGCTGCCAGGTACCTGAACGCCGAGCACTCCATTGATGACGCGGACGCCGCGCTCGCCGGCGCCCGTTCCATCCTCGTCGAGAGGGTTGCGCAGGTTCCGGACCTCGCCGCAACCCTGCGTGAGCGGCTTTGGACGCAGGGGCGGATGGTGTCGCGGGTCAAGAAGGGCAAGGAGGCCGACGGGCAGAAGTTCGCCGATTACTTTGAGTTCGCCCAGGCGCCCACCGGAATGCCCTCGCACCGCGTGCTTGCGCTGCTGCGCGGTGAGAAGGACGGCGTCCTGGAGCTGGATCTCGCCGAGGCGGATCCGAACGACGACGACGCCCTTGCCGCCGCGCGTTCCCGCTACGAGTCCGCCGTTGCCAGGTGCCTCGGGGTCGCCGACCGCGGCCGTCCCGCCGATTCGTGGCTGATCCAGACCGCGCAGCTTGCCTGGCGCTCGCGCGTGCTGGCCCGGTTGACTGCAGACCTCCGGGGACGGCTGTTCACCGACGCCGAGGACGAGGCTGTCCGGGTGTTTGCCGCCAACCTCCGCGACGTCCTCCTGGCCGCACCCGCCGGAAACCGCGCCACTCTTGGGCTGGACCCGGGACTGCGGACCGGTGTGAAAGTTGCCGTTGTGGACGGGACTGGCAAGGTGGTTGCCACCGACACGGTGTATCCGCACGCGCCTGCCCGGAAATGGGACGAGGCCCTCGCCACCTTGGTGCGGCTGGCCCGAAAGCACAACGTGGAGCTGGTGGCCATCGGCAACGGAACCGCGTCCCGGGAGACGGACAAGCTTGCCGCGGAACTGATCAAGCTGCTGCCAGCCGCGGAGACGAAACCGCAGAAACTGGTGGTTTCCGAGGCCGGGGCGTCGGTGTATTCCGCGTCGGCGCTGGCCTCGGCGGAGCTGCCGGGCATGGATGTGTCCCTGCGCGGAGCCGTTTCCATTGCGCGGCGGCTTCAGGATCCGCTGGCCGAACTCGTGAAGATCGATCCCAAGTCCATCGGCGTGGGGCAGTACCAGCACGACGTCACGGCGTCGAAGCTGGACCGCAGCCTGGATGCCGTGGTCGAGGACTGCGTGAACGCGGTTGGCGTTGACGTGAACACTGCTTCGCCCGCGCTGCTGAGCCGCGTGGCCGGCGTCGGACCTTTGCTGAGCGAAAACATTGTGGCGTACCGAAACGAACACGGGCCGTTTGCCAAGCGCAGCGAGCTCAAGAAGGTGCCCCGCCTGGGTGCGAAGGCGTTTGAGCAGTGCGCCGGCTTCCTGCGGATCACCGGCGGAGCAGAGCCGCTGGACGCGTCGAGCGTGCACCCCGAGGCGTATCCGATTGCCCGGAAAATCCTGGTGGCCGCGGGCTCGGCGCCGGCGTCGTCACTTGATCCGCGCGCTTTCGTCGACGGCACCTTTGGTTTGCCCACGGTCCAGGACATCCTGGCGGAGTTGGACAAACCAGGCCGCGATCCCCGACCCGCTTTTGCCGCGGCCACCTTCTCCGAAGGCATCGAGAAGATCTCCGACCTCAAGCCCGGCATGGTGCTTGAGGGGACCGTCACCAATGTGGCCGCGTTCGGCGCATTTGTGGACGTCGGAGTGCACCAGGACGGCCTGGTTCATGTGTCGGCGCTGGCCAACCGCTTTGTCTCCGATCCCCGCGAGGTGGTGAAGTCCGGGCAGGTTGTCCGCGTGAAGGTTCTGGAAGCCGATCCGGAGCGGAAACGGATTTCGCTCACGCTAAGGCTCGACGACGAGCCGTCGCCTTCGGGTGGGCGGGCGCAGGGCGGGCGTTCGGAGAGTACGCGTTCGGCGGGTGGGCGATCGGAAGCCGGGCGTTCGGAAGCCGGGCGTTCGGAAGGGGGGCGTTCGGAAGGGGGGCGGCCTGAAAGCGGACGGCCAGCTGGGGGACGCCCAGCAGGGGGCCGTCCGGCAGATGCGCGGCGAGACTCGAATGGACGCGACCCGGGTGGTCAGCGCGGACGCGGGGCCACGAGCCCGGGCGACAACGCATCGACTTCGAAGCCCGATCCGAAGTCGTCCGGCGGCCGGCCGCCGGCACCGAAGCCGGCGCCTGTAAACACCGCCATGGCAGAGGCCCTCCGCAAGGCTGGCCTCGGCAAATAGACACGTGCTCATTGGCGCCCACTCGGAGTAGCTCGCTCAGTCAGCGGCCATGTTGGCCGTGGGAGGTGGTCGCCCGGCAACGGCTGGCGAATAGCGAGGTCACGGTCCAGCTCACGGTGTTCGGACAGGACTCGGTCCCGGGATCGCTGGCTCCGGATGTTCGGCCAGATATTTGGCCGTATCGTCGGCCATTGCCTGAAAGTCGTCTGGCCAGGTCGGTGGTTCCCAGTCGGGGTGTTCGCTTTGGTAGTGGCGTCCGGTGGGTGATATCCAGCCGGGTGGTTCGTTCTTGGTGGCGGTGGTGGGTTTCCAACCGGTGATGTGTCTGAGTCTGTGGTGCTTGCGGCATGGCTGGCCGAGATTACTGATCCCGGTACTGCCTCCCTCGGCCCAGGCGAGGAGGTGGTCCGCTTCGTTGTCCAGGGAGTGGTTGCTGCAGCCCGGGAACGGGCACTTCCCGTCCCGTAGTCGTAGCCATTGGCGTTGGGCTTTCGTCACGCGGTAGCTGGTTCTGCCGATTTCCAGGGGTGCTCCGTCGCGGGGGTCGATCAGAACGCGGTGGAAGGATTCGGCACCGTCGGCGATCAGGTGGCGGGCCATGGACGGCGGGACCGGCCCGTACCCGTCCAACATGGCCGGCTCATCCGTGACACCCAGCAGCGAGAGGACAGGGACGGTAACGAGGACCTGCGCCCGCGGTGACGGAACACCGCCGCCCACTGCCATGCCGCCCATTTCGCCGCTGCCGCCGGTCACGTTCGTCATAACGCCGGTTCCGGCGCCGGCGATGTTGTTGCCGAGAAGCCAGGTGGCGACGGTGTCGGCGCGGAGCTGGCTGAGGTTCCGGTCTTCGGCCGGGCGTTGGAGGGCACGTGCCGCCGACGTGGCTCGGTTCCAGATCCCCGCAGCGGTGTCCGCCGGGAGGTAGGCGGAGAGCCAGGCCATGCCGTCGCGGTCCGGGGCATATTCCAGGCGTCGGTCGGCTGCGCTCTTGATGTGGCGTTTTTCGATGCTGACCGGGTGGTGGCGTTCCCGCCAGGTCCGGGCCTTGTGCCGGAACCTCCCGGGGATGAGCTCACCGGCGCGGCCACGTGCCGGA
>NZ_JAKFFD010000028.1:0-26205 GCF_036675385.1 Pseudarthrobacter sp.
CGCCGACGCCGTCAAGGTCACCCTCGGCCCGCGTGGACGCAACGTCGTCCTCGAAAAGAAGTGGGGCGCCCCCACGATCACCAACGATGGTGTTTCCATCGCCAAGGAGATCGAGCTGGACGACCCTTACGAAAAGATCGGCGCCGAGCTGGTCAAGGAAGTTGCCAAGAAGACGGACGACGTCGCTGGCGACGGCACCACCACGGCTACCGTGCTCGCGCAGGCCCTGGTCAAGGAAGGCTTGCGCAACGTCGCGGCCGGCGCTGACCCGCTGTCCCTCAAGCGCGGTATCGAGAAGGCCGTAGCGGCCGTCACGGTTGAGCTGCTGGCCTCTGCCAAGGAAATCGAAACCAAGGAAGAGATTGCGGCTACTGCCTCCATCTCCGCCGGTGACGACGAAATTGGCGCCCTGATCGCTGAAGCCCTGGACAAGGTGGGCAAAGAAGGCGTCATCACCGTCGAGGAGTCCAACACCTTCGGCCTGGAGCTCGAGCTCACCGAAGGCATGCGCTTCGACAAGGGTTACATCTCCGCGTACTTCGTTACCGATACCGAGCGCCAGGAAACGGTCCTTGAGGACCCGTACATCCTGATCGTCAACTCCAAGATCTCCAACGTCAAGGAACTGGTTGCTGTCCTGGAAAAGGTCATGCAGTCCAACAAGCCGCTGCTGATCATTGCCGAGGACATCGAGGGCGAGGCCCTGGCCACCCTGATCGTCAACAAGATCCGTGGCACCTTCAAGTCCGTTGCCGTCAAGGCTCCGGGCTTCGGTGACCGCCGCAAGGCTCAGCTGGCCGACATCGCTGTACTCACCGGTGGCCAGGTCATCGCCGAGGAAGTCGGACTCAAGCTGGAGACCGCCGGACTGGAACTCCTGGGACGCGCCCGCAAGGTTGTTGTCACCAAGGACGAGACCACCATCGTTGAAGGTGCCGGCGACGCCGACCAGATCGCTGGCCGCGTTTCCCAGATCCGTGCCGAGATCGAAAACTCCGATTCGGACTACGACCGCGAGAAGCTGCAGGAACGCCTGGCCAAGCTGGCCGGCGGCGTTGCAGTCATCAAGGCCGGTGCCGCAACCGAGGTTGAGCTCAAGGAACGCAAGCACCGCATTGAGGACGCTGTCCGCAACGCGAAGGCTGCTGTTGAAGAAGGCATCGTCGCCGGTGGCGGCGTTGCGCTGATCCAGGCCGGCGCCAAGGCGTTCGCGAACCTGAACCTGACCGGTGACGAAGCAACGGGTGCGAACATCGTCCGCGTTGCCATCGACGCCCCGCTGAAGCAGATCGCCTTCAACGCCGGCCTCGAGCCTGGCGTTGTTGTCGACAAGGTCCGCGGCCTGCCTGCAGGCCACGGCCTGAACGCAGCAACCGGCGAATACGTCGACCTGCTGGCTGCCGGCATCAACGACCCCGTCAAGGTAACCCGCTCTGCCCTGCAGAACGCGGCGTCCATTGCCGGTCTGTTCCTCACCACCGAGGCCGTTGTGGCCGACAAGCCGGAGAAGAACGCTCCGGCCATGGGTGGCGGCGACGACATGGGCGGCATGGGCGGCTTCTAGTCCCCAGCGCCCGGACTACGTTCCGCGCAAACCATAATGCGGCCCCCTCCACTGGAGGGGGCCGCATTTGTGTGCGCTACTTGCGGGCCGTGGCCAGCATACCTTCGACTTCCTTCTTGAACGCGTCGGCGGCCGCCTGCGGAGTCAGCCGGTCGTACAGGACTTCGTCGGTGAACCGCTTGATGACGTTCTGGACGCTGCCGGCACCCACCGGCGGGACGGGAGGTGCGTCGGCGATGTCCGGCGCAATGTCCTTCAGGAAGGCCACCACAGTGGTGTCTGCCGGCTTGAGCGCCGGTGTGATGCCCTCGACGATCTCAGAGTTGCTGGGGACTCCGCGGTCTGTCATCAGGATGGCGCCTGCCGCGGGGCTGTTGGCCAGGTAATTGATGAAGGTCGCGGCGGCTTCCGGGTGCTTCGACCGTGAGGACGCGGACCAGAACATGGTGGGCTTGTAGTACATGCCGTTGTCCGCAGACTTCCCGTCGGTGCTGGGGGCGCGGAGCATCTTGATGCTGCTGCCCGTGGTGGTTTCCAGCGATCCCAGCTGGTTAGTCCACCACCAGGCCATGCCTACCCGGTTGGTGCCGAACAGGCTCTCCTCAAGGCCTGCGCCGGAGTCCTCGGTGGCCACCGTGGCCGGCGGGCTCGCCTGGGAATCGCGCTGTTCCTTCAGCCGTTCCCAGAACGAAGCGGCCGTAGCGGTGTCGAAGTCCAGTTTTCCGTCCTGGGAGTAGAGGTTCTCGCCGTGCTGCCGAAGCCAGATGATGAGGTCCGCCTCGTTGCTGCCATAGGCTGCGCCGTAGCTCTTCCCGTCACCGGCCGCGCTGAGTTTCGCGGCGGTGTCCATGAAGTCGTCCCAGGTCCAGGTGGTGTCGTCGGGGAAGGGCACGTTTGCTGCCTCAAAGACCTTGGTGTTTGCCATGATGACGTAAGCGTTCTTCCCGGTGCTCAGCCCGTACTGTGCGTTGTCGTAGTGGCCGGACGCCAGTGATTCCTTGTCCAGCTTGGAGGTGTCGATCCCGCCCTGTTTGGCCAGGTCCAGCAGCGCCCCGCGGCCACCGTACTCGGCGATGTATTTCTGGTCCATCTGGATGACATCCGGTGCGTCATTGGCAGCGGTCGTGGTGGCCAGTTTGTCCCAGTAGCTGGCCCATTCGCCCGGCTCGGATTCGATCTTGATGTTGGGATGTTCCGCCTCGAACGCGTCGATGACTCTCTCTGTTTGCGCGTTGAGGTACTCATTGCCCCACCACGCGAACCGCAGGGTGACTTCGCTGTTTTCGCTGGAGCCGGCGGGTGCACCGCAGCCTGTGGCGAGCAGTGAGAGAGCGACGGCGACTGCGCCGAACTGGAATCTCCTGCGGCTAATGGCCCGAATCTTCATTGATGTGCCTTCCTCAAAAGGGTGGAGGTCCACCCCGCGCGTGTCCCGTGACGGCGTCGGTGCCGGTGGGGAAGCTTCGACGGAGAAAGCGCTTTCCCGGCCAGGATTCCGATTCTGCCGCGCTTCGACTTCGGCGTCAAGGCTTTTCGGTAAGCGGTTTCCCGAACGCTGGCTGAACCGGTTGTCGGCGCTGTCTGGCAGGATGGTTAAGTGACAATTACTGCAGCGGCCGACGGTTCGGCTTTAGGAAATCCCGGCCCGGCCGGTTGGGCCTGGTATGTGAACGACGACTGCTGGCGCGCCGGGGGATGGCCGCACGGCACCAACAACCAGGGCGAGCTGATGGCCGTCCTGGATCTGTTCCGTGCCACCGCCCACGTCCCGGAGGAGGACCTGAGGGTCCTGTGCGACAGCCAGTACGTGATCAACTCCATCACAAAGTGGATGCCGGGCTGGAAACGCAAGGGCTGGCGGAAGGCCGACGGCAAACCCGTCCTGAACGTTGAGCTGCTCAAGGAACTTGACCGGGAAATCGCCGGCCGGAAATACACGTTCGAATGGGTCAAGGGCCACGCAGGCCACGACCTCAATGAGGCAGCCGATGTCCGCGCGCGTGCGGCCGCCACCGCGTACCAGCAGGGTGTGGCAGCGCGTTCAGGCCCGGGTTTCGCGGGAGCCCCGGCAGCGGTTGGCCCAGCAGCTGATAGCCGGGTTGCCGTCAGCCCTGGGGCAGGCGCCGCACTGACCAGCCCCGGCGCCGCCACTGCAGCCGCTGCAGCCAGCCTTCAGGCCGCCACCACAGCCGGCGGTGCTGGCTCCGACGGTCAGGGCTCGTACGGCCAGGACCTTTTCAACCAAGGCCCCTACGAGGAGCCGGACCTCTTCAGTGAGCTGGAGAGCGACTCCTTCATCCCGTCGGAGTCCGCCGGGGCCGAGATGAGCCCCGAAGCGATCGTCGAGGCCCTCGAACGCGAGTTGTCGGGCCCCGACATCCGTGGCGACATCGGCCGCACCGGCGTCCTCCTGCACCCTGACTTTATGGAGATTGGAACCTCGGGCAGGGTATGGACCCGGGACGCCACGATGATGGCATTGGAAGAGGAACCGGGGCAGCACACTGAACTGGAGATCCTGGGTGCGGACCGCATCGGCACCAGCGCGATCCTGCTGACGTGCCGAAGCTACTCGCGCTCAGGCACGGCTCTCCATAGCTCACTGTGGGTCTTGGACGGCAACAGATGGCGGCTCCGATTCCGCCAGGGGACGCCGGAGGCGTAGAAGCCATTTCGGCCGCGGACTCAGCTGAAGCGCTGCGTGTTGCCCTGCTCGGCCTGGGCGTAGGTGGACGCTGCTGATGCCAGGGCCATGTTGATGGATGCCAGCGACGCCTCCACTTTGCCCTGGGTGAGTGTCCACTCGGTCACCAGAGCCTGGAAGTTGTTGGCAGCCGAGCCCCGCCAGGTGGACTGCAGTTCGTCCAGGCCGCGCTTCATGGCCTGGACGTCTGAGCTGATCCGGTCCACGGTTGCTTTGACGTTGGCCGACTTCAGCTGAAGGAGTTCGGTGTCGACGGAAATGATGCTCATGGCTTGCTGCCTCTCGAAGTAGTGGGACAGCATGTGCTGCCCGCCCGGCTGCTCCGGGCCACTAGTGCGAGCCTACGGACGGGCACTGCCCGCACGCCACGCTCCATGGCTATATGTGGATAACCTTGCCATCTCCGCGGCCTCCGTCCAGGGGATCGCCATCCTGCGTGGCCGCTGCGCCCGGGTGGACTTCCCCCAGGTGGTCATCGCCGGCGTGAGCCTCATCGGTGGCGTCGTCCCGGACGGGCAGGCTGACCACGAGCGTGGCCCCGCCGCCGTCGGTCTTTTCCACCCTGACGGACCCGCCGTGCGATCCCACGATGGCCGCGACAATCGCGAGCCCCAGGCCGCTGCCGCCGGTCTCGCGCGTCCGGGACGTGTCCGCGCGGTAGAAACGCTCGAACACCTTGGACGCGTCCTCTTCGGAGATGCCAGGGCCGTGGTCACGGACCTCGATCACGGCGAGCGGCTGCCCGCCGTCGGAGGTCCGGACCCCGACGGCTAGTTCGATCGGGCTGCCGTCCGGTGTGTAGCGCAGGGCGTTCCCCACGAGGTTCCCCACCACCTGCCGCAGTTTTGCTTCGTCACCGAGCACCGGCGCGGGGGCGGCCGGATCGTCACCAAGGCCGGTCAGGGAGATGGGGCGCGAGCGGTCGCTTGCTTGCGTGTCCACCACCGCATCGTGGGCAATGAGCTGCAGGTCCACGGGCTTTTGCTGGAGCGGGCGCTGTTCGTCCAGGCGCGCCAGCAGGAGGAGGTCCTCCACCATAGAGCCCATCCGTTTGGCTTCGCTTTCGATCCGCCCCATGGCCGTGGCCACGTCCTCATCGGCGGCCAGCGCGCCATGGCGGTAGAGCTCGGAGAAACCCCTGATGGTCACGAGCGGGGTACGCAGCTCGTGGGAGGCGTCGGCCGCGAACCGGCGCATTCTGCCTTCGGAGGCTGTCCGGGCGGCGAAGGCCGTCTCGATATGCGCCAGCATGGCGTTCAGCGAGCTGCCGAGCCGCCCCACTTCAGTGCTGGGATTTTCGACGTCCACACGCCTGGAAAGGTCGCCCGCGGCGATGGCGGCTGCGGTCTTTTCCACCTTGGCCAGCGGACGGAATGACCGGGACACGGTCCAGCTGGCGATCAGGGAGGCCAGCAGCAGGGTGAGCAGGCCGACGCCGGTGACCACCAGGGTGGCGTGCTTGAGGACATCGTCGACGCTTTGCAGCGGCAAGCCGATGACAACAACGGCGGGTTGGCCGATATAGAGCACGGTCACCGCGACCACCCGCCAGTTCTGGCCGTCCGTGCCGCGCACCTGGTAAGGACGCGCGCCCTTGTCCTGGGCGTCCTGGACGGAGATGGTTGCGATGTCCGGGCGCTCATCCGGATCGCCGCCCAACAGCTGGGGGCTCTCACCAGGGGTGTAAAGGATCAGCGAGTAGTCAGTGGGGACCATCGGGTTGGGTGCCTGCAGCTGGGTGAACGAGCGCTGCTTGCTGGCGAGGTCGACGGCGGCGTACAGCTTGTCATCCACCTGCCCCTGGAGGTAGCTGTGCAGCAGCGTGAGGGTGCCGGCGCCGGTTGAGGTCAGCGCAACAATCAGCAGTGCCATGATCATGGCCACCAGCTGGGACCTCAACGAGGCCGATTTCCACCGCTGCAGCAAGGTCAGCGCTTCTCTGCCGTCCGGAGCACGTAGCCGACTCCGCGTTTGGTCTGGATCAGTGCCGGTGCGTCCGGATCAATGTCCACCTTGCGCCGGAGGTAGGAGATGTAGGACTCCACGATCGAGGCGTCGCCGTTGAAGTTGTACTCCCAGACGTGGTCCAGGATCTGGGATTTCGACAGCACCCGGTTGGGGTTCAGCATGAGGTACCGGAGGAGCTTGAATTCCGTGGGGGACAGTTCGATCACGGTGCCGCCGCGGCGCACTTCGTGGGCGTCGTCGTCGAGCTCCAGGTCGTCCACCCGGATCACGGCGTCGTCGTCGAGCAGGGGCTGCGTGCGGCGCAGGACGGCACGGATGCGGGCCACTACCTCGTCCAGGCTGAACGGCTTGGTGACGTAGTCATCCCCGCCTACTGTGAGGCCGGTGACCTTGTCCTCCGTGTCGTCCTTCGCCGTGAGGAAAAGGACCGGAAAGTGCTTACCCGAGGCCCGCAGCTTGCGGGTGACGGTGAAGCCATCCATGTCCGGCAGCATCACGTCCAGCACCGCCAGATCGGGCGCGTGGAGCTCGGCGGCGGCCAGCGCGTCACGGCCGTTGGCGGCAGAGACCACCTCGAAGCCTGCGAAGCGGAGCGAGGTGGACAGCAGCTCGCGGATGTTGGGTTCGTCATCAACAACTAGCAGCTTGGCTTCTGGGCCGGTCTTCTTCATGCTCCCATCATGCTCCCAGAAACTGTGAGTTTTCTGGATGGATGGTGGGTGTTCCATGGGGAGCCCGCCGTGGCATGGCCATCCCCATCGCCGGACAGGAACACCGGGTGACCGTTAGATGGCGCCGACATCCTTGGCGTCCATGATCCGGTAGGCATAGCCCTGCTCTGCCAGGAAGCGCTGTCGCTTGGCCGCGAAATCCTGGTCCAGGGTGTCCCGGGCCACCAGCGAGTAGAAGCGGGCCGCCCGGCCGTCCTTCTTGGGGCGGAGCAACCGGCCCAGCCGCTGGGCTTCCTCCTGCCTCGACCCAAAGGAACCGGAGACCTGGATGGCCACCGAGGCCTCGGGCAGGTCGATGGAGAAGTTGGCCACCTTGGAAACCACCAGCGTGTTCACGTCGCCGGCCCGGAATGCATCGAAGAGCTTCTGCCGTTCCTTGACGGACGTATCGCCCTTGATGACGGGAGCCTGCAGGCGCTCGCCGATCTCGTCCAGCTGGTCAATGTATTGCCCGATCACCAGCAGCTGCTCGCCCTGGTGCCGGGCCACCAGCTGTTCCACGATCAGGGTCTTGGACTCGGACGTGGCGCACAGCCGGTACTTGTCCGCGTCCTCGGCCATGGCATAGGCCACGCGTTCGTCCCGGGGCAGGTCAATGCGGACCTCCACACAGTCCGCGGGGGCGATGTAGCCCTGGGCTTCGATGTCCTTCCAGGGCGCGTCGTACCGTTTGGGCCCAATGAGGCTGAAGACCTCGCCTTCGCGGCCGTCCTCGCGGACCAGGGTGGCGGTGAGGCCCAGCCGGCGGCGGGCCTGCAGGTCCGCGGTCATCCGGAAGATCGGCGCCGGCAGGAGGTGCACTTCGTCATAGATGATCAGGCCCCAGTCGTGGCCGTCCACCAGCTCCAGGTGCGGGTACAGGCCGCCGCGTTTGGTGGTGAGGACCTGGTACGTGGCGATGGTGACCGGGCGGACCTCTTTGACCGCGCCCGAGTACTCGCCGATTTCGTCCTCCGTCAGGGACGTCCGCTTGAGCAGCTCGTCCTTCCACTGCCGGGCCGCCACCGTGTTGGTGACCAGGATGAGGGTTGTGGTGGAGCTCGTGGCCATGGCCGCGGCACCCACCAGCGTCTTCCCGGCCCCGCAGGGCAGCACCACCACGCCGCTGCCGCCGGCCCAGAAATTCTCGGTGGCGAGCTGCTGGTACGGGCGGAGCTTCCAGCCGTTCTCGTTCAGGGCGATCAGGTGGGGTGTGCCGTCCACGTAGCCGGCCAGATCCTCCGCCGGCCACCCGATTTTCAGGAGCAGCTGCTTGAGCTGGCCGCGCTGTGAGGAGTGGACCACAATGGTTTCGCCGTCGATCCGCGGCCCCAGCAGGGGCTGGATCTTTTTGGCCCGGATGACCTCCTCCAACACCGGGTAGTCGTCCGTGCGCATCACCAGGCCGTGCTGCGGGTCCTTCTCCAGCCGCAGCCGCCCGTACCGGGACATGGTCTCTTCGACGTCGATCAGCAGCGAATGCGGCACGGGGAACCGCGAGTATTTGAGCAGCGTGTCCAGGACCTTCTCGGCGTCCAGGCCGGCGGCGCGTGCGTTCCACAGGCCCAGGGGCGTCAGCCGGTAGCTGTGCATGTGCTCCGGGGCTCGTTCCAGCTCGGCGAAGGGGGCGATGGCGTGGCGCGCTTCGGTGGCCAGTTCGTGGTCCACCTCGAGCAGGATGGTTTTATCACTTTGGACGATCAGCGGGCCGTCGTTCACGCGGGGGAGTCCTTCACTGGCGCAGTTCTTCCGCGGCCTCAATGTCGATAATGCGGTGGATGGAGAGCACGCGCTCGGTTTCCTTGGCAGGATCAAAGACCCTGACGCGTCCGCCGTTTACAGAAAGGGGAACAACTGTCTCCATGCAGGAATTCCCCTGGCTGTCCACCACGTTCATGCTCACGCGCTGCTTGAGCCGGATAGCCCGTTGCAGCGTCTCCAGCCCAAGCTGGGTCGCAGCTTCGCCGGAACCAGCCACGGGGCCTGCGTGGTTTCCGGAGGCTTCAGCCCGCCTGTTCCGCAGGACGGCCAGCTGCGCGGCGACGTCGTCCTCTGCGGGTGCGGTCCGCGGCGCCGTGTAGACGGGGCGGGCGCTGCCGTGAACATTGTTGGTGCGGCGGAGCCGGACCACTCCGGGCTCGGCCTGGTCCACCGACGGCGAGAGGCCCAGTCCGCGCAGGACCTGGGCTGTCTCCCGCGGCGGAGCGGTGGAGATCAGGACCGTCGGCGCAATGCGGGCCAGCCCCAGGCCGGCCGCTTTGGACTCCGCCGCCAGCTCCAGCACCGTTGCCTCATCATCGCTTTGGATAAAGCTGGCGGCCATTCCCACCCGGAGCCGGCCGTGCCGGGACGCGGTGTCCTCCACCAAGTATTCCAAGGGCTGGGGCACGGCCGTGGCCGAATGCTCACGCAGGAACTCCAGCAGGCTCGAGGCGTCATGCCCGGCGTCCAGCGCCCGCCGGACCGAGTTGGCGGAGAACCGGTAGATAGTGGCGGGCCCGTGCCCCTCGGCGTCGGCCATCACCAGTAGTTTTTCGGCCAGCTCCGGAGCCAGGTAGCCCGGGGCAACTGCGGTCAGGTCCGCCTGAAGCAGGACGTGGTTCAGTGCCGCAGGCAGATGCTCGCCCAGGATGCCCAAGGCTTCGTCGGGGTTGTCTTCGGCAATGGCGCTGCCCAGCTGGCTCAACGCACCGGAGCCGATCAGTCCGAGCAGCTCCGCTTCCGCGAGCACACCCCTGATCAGGGAACTGAACCGCCGGGCCATCCGCGGCTGCGTCCATTCAGCCCGCTGGAGGACGGCCGCAGCATCCAGGACCGGTGCCGTGCCGTCCGCAGCGGCAGCCTCCTGGGTGAGTTCCTCCAGGATTTCCAGGATCCTCTTCCTGACCACGGGGGCGTCCGGCCTCTGCGCCTCTGCCGAAAGGGCATTAACGGTGTTCCCGGCCAGGGCGCGGTGTGCGGCGGGAACGCCGCTGGGGCCGTTGGCGGGCTGACCCACCAGTGAAGGCACACGCTCGCTCGCGAGCCAGGCATTGACCAGCCACAGCCACTGCTCCTGGCGGGGGAGGGCCAGCCACTCCAGCTGCGGGGGCTGCACCCACGAGGACGAGTCCACATCGAGGCGCAACAGGCCAGCGAGGGCGCTGAGCTCCAGCAGCAGGCCCGCCCGGTGCTGGTCGATGCGAAGAGTCTCGGCAAGCCGCTTCATTTCCCGGACACCTACGCCGCCGCTGCGCAGCGTGGCCAGCGGCTGTTCGCGGACGGCGTGGAGGAGGTCACCCACCAGCCGCAGGGTTTCGGCGATGGCGCCCAGCGCAGCGTTCCGGCGAAGCGCAGCGGTGGTGCTGCCCAGCTCCGGAACCGGCGGGGACAGGGAGAAGTCATTGATGATGGCCCCGCCGCGCAGTGACAGGCCCACGCTGTGCGGCAGTTCCACGTGTGCGGCGTCCAGGGGGACCAGCAGGCCCCGGGCCAGGAGCCAGTCAACGGGCCCGACGTCGGCGCCCTGGTTCGAGACCGACGCTTTCCGTTGCGCCTGGGGGACGGCACCCATGGCCCAGTTGCGGAATTTGGCGAGCAGCGCCGTCGTGCGTTCCGGGGCTCCGGCCAAAGCCTCGCCGAGTGCCTCGGGCGAGGATGTCCAATGCTGCAGCGCGAGGGCGGCCTCCATGGGGGTGGTGGCGTTCTGGATGGAGACGCCGCTGCGGCGCAGCTCGGCAACGAGCTGGACTGCCCGCTGGGCAAACGCGGGCTGGAGCCTTACCAGCTCGGTGTAGCTGCGCCCCAGCCCCGCGGGATAGATTCCCACCACGTCCTTGAGGCTTCCCACCGGCAGGTAGTAGCGCTGGCGGTGGCCCGAAACCGCCGTTCCATGGGGCGGCTCGGCCCGGTGCACCAAAGCCAGTTCCTGGAGCGAGGCCAGGATGCGTTCCAGCGCCGCCACCGTGGACCCTGCAATGAGTTTCCGGATGCCCGCCGCCGAGGCGCTGTGTTCGGTGTCCGTGTTGGTACACAGATGCAGCGTTTCCAGCACCTGCATCTGTGGCCGGTTAAGCCGCTCGAGCGCACGCTGGACGCTGACCCGCGCACTTGCCCGCGCGGCCAGGGCGGCAAAGTCAGGAACGGCGGGGGACATAAGGTCCGGCCGCGCTGCAAAGAGCGCCCGCAACGAGTCATCGCTGCGTGCTTCCAGTTCTTTGCTGAGCGCGCGAATAAGGGACATCAGTCCAACGTTACCGCCCGCCGGACTTTCCTGCCCGGCGCCGGCCCGCCACGCTGTCCAGCACCAGGAAAAGCATCAGCAGGAACGCCACAGGCAAGCCGTACAGGGCAGTGGCAGTGACCCAGGCCGGAGCAGCGGAACCTGCGAAGGCCAGTGCCATGACGGCTCCCACCGCCACGAGGGAAAGCATGGCAACAACCGCTGCGCAGATCATCAGTGGGCGCCGGTATCGCGAGGGTGTCATGCAGGCAACGCTAACAGCCGGTCGGCCGGTGGTGGCGCCACAGGCGGCCGTGAGCGGCGGGCACACAGCCGCAGGCAGGCGGCAGGACGAAGGGTGCGTGAAAGCAGGATTCCGGCCCCCGGCAGGATAACCTTGAAGAACAGACCAACACGGTCCGTCGCTGTCATACCCTGAACCCGCACATCAGTGCGGATGCGGTGACTGCCGGCCGTGTCAGAAGACGTCAGAACGAAGAAGGTTGATTACGTGCCTACCGGCAAGGTCAAGTGGTATGACAAGGAAAAAGGTTTCGGATTCCTCGCAGGCGAGGACGGCCAGGAAGTCTTCCTGCCCAAATCAGCGCTGCCCGAAGGCATCACGGAACTGAAGGCCGGCACCCGGGTTGAGTTCGGAGTTGCCGACGGCCGCAAGGGTGCACAGGCCCTGGGCCTGCGCGTCCTGGACAAGACGCCGTCCATCGCCAAGGCCAAGCGGCCCAGCGCCCGGGACCTCGCGCCGCTGGTCCAGGACCTCGTCAGCGTGCTGGACAACCTCTCCGGAACCCTGTCCGCGGGCAAGTACCCGGAAGGCAACAAGGGCAAAGCCATCGCGGCTGCCCTGCGTAAGGTTGCCGACGAGCTGGACGTTTAGGTCTTGGCCATGAACGCGGACGCTGAACAGCCGGACACCACAACAGCGGAGAAAGTAGGCGCCAAAGCCGAGGCCAAGCGCCGCGCAGGCGTGCCCGTGTGGCGCACCGGAAAGCCGGATGCCTTCCTCGCCGCTGCCGTTGGCGAGGCGCGAACCGCCATCGAAGGGATCGCGGCGGCGTCGGACATCGGTGCGCACCTGGCTGCCAAAAGTGAGGGCGACCGCCTGGTCACCCACCTCTTCGAATCAAGAATGGCCGGCTACCACGGCTGGCAGTGGTACGCGGTCCTGACCAGGAACTCCCGCTCCAAGGTGGTCACGGTCAGCGAGCTTGGCCTCCTGCCGTCGGAGGACTCCATCCTCTCCCCGGAGTGGGTGCCGTGGGCCGAGCGTGTCCGCCCCGAGGACGCACAGGCCGCAGAGGAAGACGAGCCGCGCGCAGCTGTTGCTTCGGCTGCGGAGCCGGACACTTCGCACGCCGAGGCTGACACTCCCGGGTCCGAGGACCGGGACGAAGAATCCGAAGACGACGACCCCGCCGGCGAGGCTGACTAAGCAGTTGCCAATGCGCAGGGTTGAGAACCAAGAAGGCCGGCACTGATGTCCACCTTCAAATCCCTGCACATCCTCAACTACCGGATCTGGTTCCTCGGCGCACTGGTTTCCAACATCGGAACCTGGATGCAGCGGACGGCCCAGGACTGGCTGGTGTTTGACCACCTCACCGATCACGACGCCGGGGCCATGGGGATCACCATGGCGCTGCAGCTGGGGCCGCAGCTCTTCCTGGCGCCGGTCGCCGGCCTCGTGGCGGACCGGTACAGCCGCCGGCAGCTGCTCATCATCACCCAGTCAATGATGGCCCTTCTGAGCACCGGCCTGGGCATCCTCGTGGTGGTCGGCGCCGGCCAGCTGTGGCACGTCTACGGCTTCGCCCTGCTGCTGGGCATGGTCTCCGCCCTCGACGCCCCGGTACGGCAGACCTTTGTTTCTGAACTGGTGCGGGACGACTACCTGCCCAACGCCGTGGCCCTGAACAGCGCCTCCTTCAATGTCGCCCGGATGATCGGGCCCGCCGTGGCCGGCGTCCTCACCGTAGCGGTAGGTCCCGGCTGGGTGTTCCTGATCAACACCTTCACGTTCCTGGCCATGCTCCTGAGCCTGTGGAAGATTCCGACGGCGTCACTGCGCCAGCTTCCCCGGGCGGCTCCGGGCAAGGGCCGCATCCGGGAGGGGCTGCGCTATGTGCGGTTCCGGCCGGACATTGTGGTGGTCCTGGTGGCCGTGTTCATCGTGGGAACACTCGGCCTTAACTTCGTGCTGTTCATCGCCGCGATGGTGGGCACGGAATTCGGGCTGGACGCCAGCGCCTTTGGGCTCATGAATTCCATCATGGCCATCGGTTCCGTGGCGGGCGCGCTGCTCTCCGCCGGCCGCGGCAAACCCCGTTTGCGGATGATCTTCGGCGCGGCGGCTGCCTTTGGGGTGACCTCGGGACTGGCCGCGCTTGCCCCGGACTACTTCTGGTTCGGCGTGGCGCTGGTGCCCGTGGGCCTGTTCGCAATCACCATGATGACCAGTGCCAACGGCTACGTCCAGACCACCACCGATCCTGTCATGCGGGGCAGGGTCATGGCCCTGTACATGGCCATCTTTATGGGCGGCACACCCATCGGCGCGCCGTTGGTGGGATGGGTGGCCAACGTCGCCGGCCCCCGGTGGTCGCTTTCCGTTGCGGCCGCCTCCGGGATCATCGCCGCCGTGATCGGAATGATCTGGATCATCCGCGCCCAGCGGCTCCGGCTCACCTTCAACCGGCGCGCCCGTGGCCTCCGGTACTTCGGCGTCGTCTCCCACCTGGGCGTCCAACAACCGGGGGACAACGTCAACGGCGCCGCCCCGGACGAAAACCCGGACGACGCCGTCGGACGCTGACAAGTGGCCTCACCACAAGACAGCGCGAACGGACACTTGGGGCCCCGGTTCCTGGGCCCCAAGTGTCCGTTCGCGCGGGTGAGCTACTTGCGCAGCTCGCCCACGACGTAGTCGATGCTTGCCAGCAGCGCGGAGACGTCAGCCGGCTCGATGGCCACAAACGTGGCGATCCGGAGCTGGTTGCGGCCCAGCTTGCGGTACGGCTCGGTGTCCACGATCCCGTTGGCGCGGAGCACCTTGGCGATCGCGGCGGCGTCGATCGAGTCGTCGAAGTCGATGGTGGCGATGACGTTGGAACGGTCCTCCGGCTTGGCCACGAACGGGGTGGCGTACTCGGAGGCCTCGGCCCAGGAGTAGATCCGGCCGGCGGAGTCAGCGGTGCGGGCGGACGCGAAGTCCAGGCCGCCGTTGGCGTTCAGCCACTGCACCTGCGCGTCGAGGGTCACCAGGGTGGAGAGCGACGGCGTGTTGTACGTCTGGTTCAGCTTGGAGTTGTCGATGGCGGTCTGGAGGTCCAGGAAATCGGGGATCCAGCGGCCGCTGGCCTTGACCCGGGCGGCGCGTTCCAGCGCGGCGGGGGAGAAGAGCCCCAGCCACAGGCCGCCGTCGGACGCGAAGTTCTTCTGCGGGGCGAAGTAGTAGACATCGGCCTCGGAGACGTCCACGTCCAGGCCGCCGGCTGCGGAGGTGGCGTCCACCAGGACCAGGGAACCGGCGTCGGCGCCCGCGACGCGCTTGACCGGAGCCGCGACACCCGTGGAGGTTTCGTTCTGCGGCCAGGCGTAGACATCCACGCCAGCCTCGGCGGCCGATACCGGGCGCGTGCCGGGCTCGGACTTGATGATGGAGGAGGCGTCCAGGAACGGGGCCTTGTTGGTGGCTGAGGCGAATTTGGAGCCGAACTCGCCGAAGGACAGGTGCTGGGCCTTCTTTTCCACCAGGCCGAAGCTGGCGACGTCCCAGAAAGCGGTGGAGCCGCCGACGCCGAGGACCACTTCGTAGCCTTCGGGGGCGCGGAAGAACTGGCTGAGGCCTTCACGGACGGAGCCCACGAGGTTCTTGACCGGAGCCTGGCGGTGGGAGGTGCCCAGGATGGTCTTGGACGCCGCTGAGAGCGCTTCGAGCTGCTCCGGCCTGACCTTGGAGGGTCCTGCGCCGAACCGTCCATCCTTTGGCAGGAGGTCGGCGGGAATAGTGATGCTGGTTTCGCTCACGGGGGCTCCAATTTCGGCATGGACGTGGCTCACGTCCGGGCGGTGGGGTGGCCGGTAGTCGGCGGTGACTGCATAAGGACCTCCCTTATTCTGCCTGAACCCTCGATTGGGCGGGGAACCGGGGCCGTCATAGTCCGGCCAATGAGACTCTTTGTCTCCGCCCGGGCATTATCCAGACAAATTCAAAATAGGCTAAGCTTTTTAGCGGACCTCGCCGCTGAGCGGGACGCGATACGGTGGGACAACGCAAGGTACTGCGCTCGAGGAGCTGAGCTGGATGACGGATCTGATCGATACTACGGAGATGTATCTTCGGACCATTTTGGAGCTTGAAGAAGAGAACATCGTTGCTCTTCGCGCACGCATCGCCGAACGGCTGCGGCATTCCGGACCCACGGTGTCCCAAACCATCGGCCGGATGGAACGCGACGGACTGGTCGTGGTCTCCGGAGACCGCCACCTGGAGCTCACGGAAGCCGGGCGGAAACGCGCTACGGAAGTGATGCGCAAGCACAGGCTCGCGGAACGGCTCCTGGCGGATGTGATTGGCCTGGACTGGGCCTATGTCCACGATGAAGCGTGCCGCTGGGAGCATGTGATGAGCGAACGCGTAGAGCAGCGCATCTACGAATTGCTCAACCACCCCACCGAGTCTCCGTACGGCAACCCCATCCCCGGGCTGGCCGCCCTGGGCGGGCCGGCGCCCGCGCTCCCAGACGCCGGTGTGATTAATCTCCTGGATGCGATGCAGGGCTACGGGCCAGCGTCGAACGTGACAGTCAGCCGGCTGGCTGAGCCCATCCAGGTGGAACCTGAGCTGCTGGTCCAGTTGGATGAAGGCGGGATCAGGCCCGGTGCCACGGTGTCCCTGGAGCGCGTAGGGGAGTACATTTCGGTGCGCGTTCCGGGAATCGAAGGGGCGCTCGAGCTGCCCCCGGAAGTGGCATCCCACGTCTTCGTTTCCGTCAGCTGACGGGAAGGCGGTCCGCCGTGTGGGGCCGCGCGTGGGGCCGTTCCATAGCGCAGCGACGCAAGGTTCCGCAAAGGTAACGGAATTGTTACTGTCCAAGTTAATCACCTATAGTTGAAACTCAGCGTCGATACAAAAGCGTTACCTGATCCGGAGCCGAGCTCTGCCAGCGGATCAGGTGCATCAGTCACCAACTGGCAGAGGCGGGGGAACCACAACCGGCAGTCGTAAGACTGCCTTGGGGTTAAGTCCGTCAGCAGCAAGCCTCTTCCAGCGAAGGATCCTCACGGGATATCTCTGCGCCAAGTGCTTGTCACGGCGGACCGGGTCTTTGAACTCTCTGACCCGAATCCGACAGCTAACTTCGCAGGCTACCCAGAGAGGAACATTCTTGACCACGCAATACTCCAGGGGCCGCCGTCGCGCGGTGGGTCCCGCCTCGGCGCCCAGAGTGGCCGAGGATTTCAGCGCGGAGAGGCCCCGCGACCCACAGCGGGAAGCCCGCCGCCGCCGGGGACCCTTCCGGCAGATGACGGATTTCGCCGCCGCCAGTGGCCTCGGCCAGAAGGCCGGCATCGCCCTGGCAGCAACAGGCCTGGCTCTCACTGTGACGGTTCCTGTGACCGGCCCCGTGATGGCCACTCCGGCACCCGGCCAGGCTGCATTAGCCGTTTCCGCTGCTCCGCAGCCCGAAGTGACCGCCGAAGCCGCCGCCCAAATTGATTTCAGCCGCTCGTCCGTGGTGACCCAGGGTGATCCCGACGGCAAGCTGAAGCAGCTGTTGAGCGCCCAGTCCGCGGGATCCATTACCCGCGCCGCCTCTGCCGGAAGCCTTGGCTCGCCGCTGGCCCAGCTGGTTACGGCCTCACCCTTCGGGTTCCGGGTCAGTCCCATCACCGGCGGCTCCGGCGACTTCCACCGCGGCCAGGACTACGTGGCACAGTGCGGAACCTCCGTCATGGCCGCTGCCAGCGGCACCGTGACCTTCGTTGGCTGGCACCAGTACGGCGGTGGCAACCGCGTGGTGGTGGATCACGGCAATGGCCTTGAAACCACCTACAACCACCTCTCCTCCGCCAGCGTCAAGGTAGGCCAGACGGTCAGCCGCGGCGACGTGGTTGCCCTCAGCGGCACCACGGGCGCGTCCACGGGCTGCCACCTCCACTTCGAGGTCCAGATCAATGGCGAAGTCGTCGACCCCACCGGCTGGCTCTGACCCAAATGATGGCCAACTCTCGAATCGTAGCAACATGCCGTGACCTGAATGTGACATTGGCTCGGAACTCCTGTAACGTCTAAAGCGCGTCAACTTTTCCGAAGTTGACGTTCTTGAGTGGATTGCCTAGCTCTGCCACCGCTCAAGGTCCGTTCGCATGACATCGTCTGGCAGGGGCGGGGGAACCAATTTTGGTCTTCGATTCTGAAGGCCTTGGGGTTAAGTCGCAAAGCTTCCACTGTGAAGCAGCGCGGCCGGGTGACTCCCATCCGAATCCGACAGCTCACCTCGCAGGCATTGGGAGAGGCTACCTTCGTGTCTTCACGCCATACTTCTGCGCGTCACCGCGCACAACCGGTTCGCACTAACCCCTTGGGCTCCGTGTCCAAGGCCGTCAGTGCCAATGCCGGGACCGTAGGTCGCCAGGCTGCTGTTATCGCAGCTGCATCAGGTCTGATCCTGAGCATGGGGCTTCCGGCCAACGCCGCGGATTCCACCGCCGGCGTTTCCGCCTCTACCGAGTCCGGTTCCGCGCAGACGGCACTTGCCGTCACTGCCGCGCCCACGGCTACCGTTTCCTTCGAACGCCCCGTCATCAAGACGACGCCGGCGCCGAAGGTTGAGAGGGTCCGCGCGCAGTCCACGGCTTCCGAAACCGGGGCTCAGGGTGCTGCCGCAACCGAGGCCGCGGCCTCCAAGCTCGCTGACACTGTCTCCTCTGCTGCTGCTTCGGGTCTGGCAGCACTTGCCTACACCGGTATCGGTCACCCCTACCTCTGGGGCGGCACCACTCCCAACGGCTGGGACTGCTCCGGCTTCACGCAGTGGGTCTACGCCCAGGCCGGCATCAGCATTCCCCGCACCAATGCCTGGACGGCCATGCGGCCCACCGCCACACCGGCTCCCGGTGACCTGGTCATGCAGAATGGCGGCGCCCACGTTGGCATTTACGTCGGCAACGGCATGATGATCAGCGCACTGAACCCGTCACAGGGCACGCTGCTCCACTCCGTGGCATCCACGGGCGGCGGATCCTTCTTCACGCTGGCCCCGTAGTTCCTGCAATCCAGCAGTTCCTGCAGCCCTGTGCTGCCGGAACCGATTCTTCGCTGGAGACTTTTCGCTAAATCCCCGTTCGGGATGTGCCGGCGTACCCCCAAGATGCCGGCGCCTCCAACGCCCTTGGACTGCCTACGCGGTCCTGAGGAAAACGAAAGAGAGAAATTAATGACTACACGTGCAACTGTTGCACGGCACCGCGCCGAGGTCACCAAGACCAACTCGCTGGCTGTCATTGCCAAGGCTGTCGGCGACAACGCCGGCGGCATGGGCCGCCAGGCTGCGGTTATCGCTGCTGCTTCCGGCCTTGTCCTGACCAGTGGTATCGCCGCGAACGCGGCAGACACCGGAGTCCAGCACGAAGGTGCTTCCGCTTCGAACCTTGAGGCTGAGGTTTCCGCTCCGGCCATCATTTCCGCTGCTTCCACCATTGCCATCTCCTACGAGAAGCCGGCCGTGACCACCACGCCCGCTCCGGTTGAGGCTCCCGAGCCGGTTGTTGAAGCTCCGGCTCCGGCCAAGGCCGCGGCAACCATCACGGTAGCGTCGGCCACTCCGGCTGCTCCCTCGGCTCCGGTCGCCGCCAGCGGCAAGGGTGCTGCCATCCTGTCCGCTGCTTACGCACAGCTCGGCGTCAGCCAGGACTGCACCATGCTGGTGACCAACGCCCTGGCCGCCGTGGGCATCAACTACCACGGCTGGCCCGCCGGCTACCTGTCCCTGGGTAAGACCGTGAGCGCCGCCGAGGCCCAGCCCGGCGATCTGATCTACTACGCCGACGGCGGCGCGGGCATGGCCCACATCGCCGTATACGCCGGCAACGGTCAGGCAGTCCACGGCGGTTACAACGGCAACCAGACCGTTGTATTCAGCGCCAATGTTGGCTCAGGACCGGTCTTCATCCGCGTGTCCTAGCAGCAGCTTCAGTGTTCAAAGGACCCCCGCCTCACGGCGGGGGTCCTTTGCTGTCTCCGGCCTGTCGTACCGATCCGGACAGCCGCCCAGGCCCGACACGTGACCCCGGTTACTTCCGGGATTAGCTGATCCCGGGATTCTTTGTTTACTCTTGTGGTGTCGATCCATAGCCCGGATATGCCGGGGGCAGCCGGCCCTCGTGCCCCTGACGGGTGCGGCCACAAAGAGGTACGTGCATGCGCACTCTCGTTCTGAATGCTGGATATGAACCGCTGGCGGTAGTCACCTTCCGCCGGGCGCTGGTGCTTGTGCTCACGGGCAAGGCCAGTGTTATTGCCGAGGGCGATGACCCTGTGGTGGGGCCTCAGGAGATTTTGGGCCGCCCGTCCGTGATTCTCCTGAACCGCTACATCCGCCCCAGATACAACCAGGGCACCGCTGTCAGCCGCCGCGGCGTCCTGCGGCGGGACGGACACCGCTGCGCGTATTGCGGCAAAGGGGCCCACACCATCGACCATGTGCAGCCCAAGTCGCGTGGCGGCGCCGACTCCTGGGAGAACCTGGTGGCCGCGTGCCTCCGCTGCAATAACACCAAGGGCGATCACACCCCGGCTGAAATGGGCTGGAAGCTCAGGTTTGATCCGGAACCGCCGCATGGCACCATCTGGCAGATCAAGGAACTTGAGAAGCCCACGCCGGACTGGGATCCGTTCCTGCTGCCTGAGCGGGCTGCCTGAGCGGGCCGCCTTGTTCCGGGCTGCCTTGTTCCGGTCCGCGCGGTAGTTCCAGCCCGGCGCAGTATTCCTGCCTGCGCGGTTAAGCTGGGAGGGTGGACGCTGACCCCCTCGACTTCGATGCCGTCATCCTCGCCGGCGGCCGTTCGTCGCGGCTCGGTGGCGTGCCCAAGCAGAGTCTGACGTACGACGGCGACTCCCTGCTGCGTCGCTCCGCCGCCGCTGCGAGGGGAGCCCGGGCCGCCGTCGTGGTTGGTCCGGACACCGGGGAGGTGCCGGCCGGCGAAATCCCTGCCGGATTTCTCCGCTGCCGCGAAGAACCCCCCTTTAGCGGTCCCGCGGCTGCTATCGCGGCCGGGCTTGCGGCCCTGTCCGCGGCGGGTGGCAGCCGCCCCGGGCTGACGCTGGTGCTGGCCTGCGACATGCCCAACGTGGGGCAGGCGGTGGCGGCGCTGAAGGCTGCGTTGCGTGCGCGAGGACCCGCTGCCGGAGCGCCCGCGGGCTTGGCACCGGACGGCGTGGTGGCCGTCTCGGAGGATGGCCGCCGTCAGCCGCTGGTCGGTTTTTATAGCACGGTCGCGCTACAACGTTCCGTGGCGGAACTGGAAAGCACCGGACGCTTAATCAACGGTTCGGTGAGGGCACTCCTTGCTAGTCTGGACGTGCAGCTTGTCGCCGTTCCGGCTGGCTCCACGGCAGACGTGGACACCTGGGACGATGCCGCCGCACTTGGAGTGGCCGGTCCGGATCCCCTAGCCGGGTTCCGGGGCAACACTGCCGCAGACGATTTGGGAGGCAGAGCGTGAAAAGCCAGGAAGAGACGCTGGAAGAATGGTGCAGGTCCTTGCTCCAGGCGTATGAACTGGAGGACGTCCAGATCGACGTCAACACCATCCTGTCGCTGGCCGGCGTGGCAGCCCACTCAGTGGTCCGCCCCGCCGCCCCGCTCACCACCTTTATTGCCGGTTTCGCCGCCGGCCTGGCTGCGGGAGCAGGGCAGGCCACCAACGCCGCCGCCATGACCGCTGCCATGGACCGTGCCCGCACCCTGGCTGCTGACTATGACGCCGAATCCGCCGGGACCCCCGTCGAATGACTCCCGTTCAGTGACCGCCGCCCCCGGCGACGTATCCGAAAATCCCGAGCAGCAGACAGCCCCGGCAAAGCACCTGGCCCACACCTGGGAAGAGGCGCGCAAGGCCGCTTTTGATATCGCCACGCCAATTCCGCCGGGCCGGGTTCCCCTGGGCCAGGCCCTGGGCAGGGTCCTGGCCGAAGACATCACCGCGTTGCACGACATGCCGCACTACGCGTCGTCTGCGATGGACGGATGGGCCGTCAACGGCAGCGGTCCGTGGATCGTGGCAGACGCAGGCCTGCGGCTGGCACCCCACCAGGCCAGCCCCATCGTCACCGGCGGACTGATCCCGCCCGGCGCCAAAGCGGTCCTGCGCAGCGAAAGTGCCGTGCTTGGAACGGACGACGACGGCCTGCCGCTGTTGATGACCGGCGGCGCCGCCCGCCCCGGCGAGCCCGGGAACGGCCAGCACATCAGGAAGGCCGGCGAGGAAGCCGCCGCGGGAGAGGTGCTGGTCAAGGCCGGCGTAACACTGAACCCGGCCCATCTGGCGGTCGCGGCCCTGGCCGGGCACGATGACCTGCTGGTCCAGGGCAAGCCGGTGGTTAAGCTCCTGCTGACCGGCTCCGAAGTTGTGGCCCACGGGCTGCCGGTCCCCGGACAGGTTCGGGACACCTTCGGTCCGCAGCTCGCGGCCGTTGTGGAAATGCTCGGCGGTATTAACGGCGGCCAGGAGCGGATCGGCGATTCCTACGCTGAGTGGCTGGACGGCCTGGCCGACCTCCCGCCCGAGGTGCCGGACCCCTCCGCGCTGCCTGCCGACGTCGTGATCACCACCGGAGGTACTGGCGTCTCGGACACCGACCACCTCCGCCGGGCTGTGGCGGAACTGGGCGGGCGGCTGGTCATCGACGGCATCGCCATGCGCCCCGGCCATCCGGCTGTCCTGGCCGAGCTCCCCGACGGTCGCTTTGTCCTGGGGCTCCCCGGAAACCCGCTGGCCGCCATGATGGCACTGTCCACGGTGGGCGAACCGCTGCTGGCGGCGCTGGGCCACGGCACCATGCCGCCGGTGCAGGAGGTCCCGTGCGGGACCACCATCGAGCCTGAGCCGGGCCGGACCAGGCTGATGCCCTTCCGGCTGCTGTACGGGATGGCTTCACCGGCCAAGCACACGGGTCCCGGGATGATGCGCGGACTGGCGTCGGCGCACGGTGTGATGGTTGTTCCGCCGCATGGCGTGCAGCTGGGCGAACCAGTCCCGGCGTTCGCTTTGCCGTGGGGGCCGCCGGTGCCCGCGCCCGCGCAGCCGGGTACCAAGCCCAAGGGCCGGCCCGCCGCTAAGCCGGCCACCCGGGCAGCTGGCAAGGACGCTGCGAAGCCCGCCGGTCCGGTGGACTGGAGTGCCCTGCTGGGGTAGGCGCCGTGCTGCGGAACCACGTACGCCACAGCCCGGCCAGTGGTGCAATGATGGACTTATGAACAGCGCCAGCCGGCAGGTCCGGAACGTCCACGGGGCCCTTCAAGACAGTCTGGCGGTTCGCTGATGGGGCGCGTGACGCAGCGCCGCAAGGTGCACAAGTATGTCTTGGATGGCTCGCCCAATGCCCTTGAGTTCCCGGTCCGCCACCGCGAGGACGTCCTCGCCGTCGAAGAGCCGCTGGAAATCCGGATCGGTGCACTGTCATTCTCGGTGACCATGCGGACGCCCGGGGACGACTTTGACCTGGTGGCCGGCTTCCTGGTGTCCGAGGGGATCATCTGGGCTCCGGAGCAGCTGGTGTCGTTGCGGTTCTGCGCCGGCGAGGACGAAGACGGCGTCCAGACGTTCAATGTGGTGGAAGCCCAGCTGCGGCCCGACGTCGAACTCCCTGCGAAGGGTCGGAACGTCTTCACGTCCAGCTCCTGCGGTATCTGCGGCACGGACTCGATCGAGGCAGTGCGCAAGTCCTCCCATTTCAGCCCGGCGGCGGATCCATTGACCGTGCCCGCCCATGTGCTGGCATCCCTGCCCGGGCGGCTCCGCGAAGCGCAGGACGTTTTTGACGTCACCGGCGGAGTGCACGCAGCGGGCCTCTTCCGCATAACGGACGACGGCGGCGTGCAGCTTTTGTGCCTGCGCGAGGATGTGGGGCGCCACAACGCCGTGGACAAGGTGGTGGGCTGGGCCCTGCGGGAGCGGTTGCTTCCGCTCGCAGGGCTGGTCCTGCAGGTCTCGGGCCGCGCATCGTTTGAACTCGTCCAGAAGGCAGCGTTAGCGGGCATTCCCGTGCTGGCGGCGGTGAGTGCGCCGTCGAGCCTTGCTGTGGAGCTGGCGGAGGCCAGCGGCATGACCCTGGCAGGATTCAGCCGGGGCACCAGCCTGAATATTTACGCTGGACAGGGCAGGATTACGCTGCCCGCCGCGCCGGTTCCCGGGGAGGACACGGCAGGGTTATGCGCGAACGCGCCGGGATAAAAACGGCGCCAGCACACTTCGGCGAAGATTTCCGGTGACGCTTGGCTATTGAGCTACCAGCCGGTAGATTTTATCCATCGATTGGACGCGTTTGGTCCGGATTCGAGTACTCCAGTTCAAGCACCTAAGAGGGTTTACATTGCATGACGACCGCCGGATCACCGAAGTCCGCCTGGACCGGTTTGTCCGCGAGCGGATCATTCCCGGCGTTTACGCCCGCACCGTTCCGCTGAACCTGAGCAGCTGGGATGCACCCGGCGAACCGGTGTCCGTGATGGATGCACTGCGGAATCGCTTCGAGCCGCAGGAACACGGTGCTGCCTGGGGCAAGCCGTGGGGGACCAAGTGGCTGCGCCTGCAGGGCGACGTCCCGGAGGCCTGGGGCACCGGCCCGGACACCGCCGTCGAAATCGTAGTGGACCTTGGCTTCATCAACGAAGCCCCCGGATTCCAGTGCGAGGGAATCGCCTGGCGCCCGGACGGCACCATCATCAAGGCTATTTCGCCCCGGAACCAGTACATTCCCCTGAAACTCCTGGGCAGCGGCATGTCCGTTGACTTCTACGTTGAAGCGGCCGCCAACCCGGACATGGCACAGGGCTGGACGTTCGCCGCCACACCGTACGGGGATAAGGCAACAGCAGGCACGGCGCCGCAGTACCGGCTGGGCAGGATCGCCATCGCCGAACTCAACCAGACAGTCTGGGAACTCCAGCAGGACATCTGGACCCTCGCCGGGCTGATGCACGAACTCTCCCCGGAGCAGCCGCGGCGCCATGAGATCCTCCGTGCGCTGGAGCGCATGATGGACCAGATGGATCCCGACGACGTCCCGGGCACCGCCGCAGCCGGGCGGGCAACCCTGGCTGAGGTCCTGTCCAGGCCCGCCTACGCTTCCGCCCATCAATTGGTGGCTACGGGCCACGCCCACATCGACTCCGCCTGGCTCTGGCCGGTGCGTGAAACCATCCGCAAATGTGCCCGGACGTTCTCCAACGTGGTGGCGCTGATGGATGAGGATCCGGGCTTTGTGTTCTCTTGCTCCTCAGCCCAGCAGCTCGCCTGGATGAAGGAGTCCTACCCCGAGCTTTTCAGCCGGATCCGGGAGAAGGTCAAGGCCGGGCAGTTCGTTCCGGTGGGCGGCATGTGGGTCGAGTCGGACACCAACATGCCCGGCGGTGAGGCCATGGCCCGGCAGTTCATTGAGGGCAAGAACTTCTTCCTCGACGAGTTCGGCGTCGAATGCCGCGAAGCATGGCTCCCGGATTCCTTCGGCTACTCGGCGGCCTTGCCGCAGATCGTCAAGGCGGCCGGCAGCCGCTGGTTCCTCACGCAGAAGATCTCGTGGAACCAGGTCAACCGCATGCCGCACCACACCTTCAACTGGGAAGGCATCGACGGAACCCGGCTGTTCACGCACTTCCCGCCCGTTGACACCTACAACGCCGAGCTCAGCGGACGCGAACTGGCGCACGCCGAGCGGAACTTCCGCGACCACGGGCGCGGCAACACCTCGCTCGTCCCGTTCGGCTACGGCGACGGCGGCGGCGGGCCTACGCGGGAAATGCTGGCTGCTGCCAGCCGCACCGCCAACCTCGAAGGCTCGCCCAAGGTCCGCGTGGGTTCCGCCGAGAGTTTCTTTACCCAGGCGGAGGAAGAGTATTCCTCCCTGCCTGTCTGGGTGGGGGAGATGTACCTGGAACTCCACCGCGGCACGTACACCAGCCAGGCCCAGACCAAACGCGGCAACCGGCGCAGCGAACACCTGCTCCGCGAGGCCGAGCTCTGGTGCACCACCGCTGCTGTCCGCGGCGCCGGCTCCTTCGAGTACCCGGCGGCGGAGCTGAAGCGGCTCTGGCGGCTGGTGCTCCTGCAGCAGTTCCACGACATCCTGCCCGGCAGCTCCATCGCCTGGGTCCACCAGGACGCGGAACGTAATTACGCCGCGATCAGTGCCAGCCTCGAAAACCTTATAGCGCAGGCAGCGGCCGCGCTCCTCGGCGAGGGATCGCGGACCTTCCTGCTCAACGCCGCACCGCACGCGCGCAACGGCGTTCCGGCCCTGGCTGCCGCAGAGCTTTCGCCGTCCGGCCAGCCGGTGCAGGCCACCGCTCTGAATGGCGGTTACGTGCTGGACAACGGCATCATCCGGGCCGTACTGGATGCCGATGGCCTGCTGGCCTCCCTCACCGACTACGCCACGGGACGCGAAGCCATCGCTCCCGGAGCGCGCGGCAACCTGCTGGAACTGCACCGGGACACGCCCAACGAGTGGGACGCCTGGGACATCGATGAGTTCTACCGCCGCAACGTCACCGCCCTCACAGCGGCGCAGGCCATTCGGGTGGAGCGCGCCGGGACCAGTGCTGCTGTGGTGGTGGACCGGGTTGCCGGCTCGTCACCGCTCACCCAGCGGATCACGCTGGACGCCGGCAGCGGCTCCCTCACCATCACCACGTCAGTTGAGTGGCAGGAGAGCGAGAAGCTGCTCAAGCTGGGCTTCCCGCTGGACGTCAGGGCGGACCGCTCCGCCTCGGAGACCCAGTTCGGCCATGTCTTCCGCCCCACCCATGTCAACACCTCG
>NZ_JAKFFD010000156.1:0-25972 GCF_036675385.1 Pseudarthrobacter sp.
CAATCAGCACCACGGCAAGCAGCCCGCCCACCAGCCAGCGCATGGAGCGGGGCTCACGCTCGGGCTCGTCGTCGTCGTAATAGTCATCCGTCCCGCCGGAAGGCGGTACTGCGGCCGCCGGAGACACTTTCCGGGCAACCGACGGGAAGGCGCCCGCTGCGCGATCGGAGCGTTCCGGCGCTCGGGAGACCACGGGTTCGTCGTAGGCTGCGTCGTCGGAGCCGTTGGAATAGTCGTCCTCAGACCACAGGGAGACCTTGGGCGAATCGGATCCGGCACCTGCCTTGGGCTCGGCCGGTCCGGAAACTGGCCGGTTCTCCGCAGCCTGCACTGGTTGCGGCGCAGTGACGTGCTGATGTGCGGCAGTGGCGCCAGCAGCGGCGGCCCCTGCTCCAACGGCCCCTGCTCCAACGGCCCCGGCCTTGGCAGGCCCCGACGCGGGACGGACGGCCGGGCGGAGCGGCGGACGGGCCGGAACAACCGGGGGTACAGACGGCGGAGCAACCGGTGCGGCAGACCGGAATGGGTCAACCTGGCTGGGGTGATTGTCCGAATAGTTGATATATCCGGCGTCGACGTTCTCTTCGTCGTCGTACGGTTCAGGTTCGTGTGAACGCACCTGGCCGAAAATTTCGCTGCCCAGGGTATCCGTGAAGAACGGCTCGACGTAAGGCGCGTCGGAGGCAACCACGAGGTCCAACAGGTCTGCCGCGGACGTGTGGTTGGTGATGAGGTACGTGGTGGCCTCAGTGACACCAAGGTCCAGGACCTGGACGTTACCCGGGCGCTCACCGGTAGCCACCTCGCGGGCGCTCTGGGCCACCTGTTCGGTGTTGTCCGGGCCGGCGACCAGAATGCTGACCGGTCGGTTGAGAACCTGGTCCACCCCGTCCAGCACCAGATCCTGGTCGTGTGAGGTCAATACCGTGGCTGTGACCTTGTAGCGGCCGCCGAGTACTGATCCAACGTCGATCGGGTGGGACACGTGTTCCTCCTAGACTGTCCGGGAATGCCGGCGTAGATGATGCCACCGCCGGTCAGAAACCGGCCAAAAGCCAGCCGGCGAGCCGGTCTGCGCTTGCCTGCAACTACCCCTGTTCACTGTCGATCCTAGCCGATCGGCTATGGCCGCCGTGGTCGACAGGCAACCAAAAACCGCGCAAAGATCACTTTTTTCGAGGCCGGCGTGGCCTGAAATGGGGGTTCTGTCCTGCCTGGCCCTGGAACGTGCGCCGGCCGGGGAGGGGAATCTCGTCGCGCAGCAGCCCGCCCCGCGCTGTGCCGGGCACGTCCTCTGCGGGAAGGTATCCCGCGGCGCGCTCGGTGCCCCCGTTAGCCACTGCCTCAGCTTCCCCTTGTGCGCCGCCAGCTGGCGCCGTGGGCGCTGCCTGGCGTTCCGGTACGGGACCTGCGCGGAAGGAGGCGGCGTCGAATTCGCCGGAGATCCGGGGAATCAGGCCGGTGTCCACAGAGACTGTGGCGCGTTCCGGCGTCGGACGTTCCGTTCCGGAAACGTCGGCACCCGCAGCCGACGACGGCGTTCCCTCGCCGCCGGACGGTCCCGTGCCGCGTCCCAGCCGTCCCAACAGGGGGCGCATGAGGTCCCGGAGTTCGGCGACGTGGAAGACCTTCAGCAGGAAGACATAGGCAACCAGCATGATGGGTCCGACGACGATAACGGTCACCAGGGCGGCGAGCCGGTCCCTCCAGGCGAACCCGTCCGCGCTGTAGCTGCCCATCAGCCACAAGGCCCCGGCGCCCGCGATCGCGGAACCGAGCGCCGCATAGCCCATTCGGATATACGAGTTGGCGATCCGCGGCCCGTCGAGGTGGCCCAGCAGCCGGCGCAGGAAGAAAGCGCTGATGATCACCGAGAGGATGTTGCCCACCATGTACAGCAGGGCGATGGCGTAAATGATCTGGCCCACCGGCAGGAACTGGATCCCAAAAGCACCGGCCACGTAGACCAGGGCAAGCAGCAGCTGGATATTGAAGGGCGTACGGGCGTCTTCGTTGGCGTAGAAAACCCGCGACATCATGAAGTTGGCGCTCATGAACGGGGTACTCAGCGCGAGGATGGTGAGAGTCTGGGCCAGCATCACGCCGTCCTGGCTCAGGCCACCGGAGAAGAACATACCCAGCGGCCCGGCCAGCGCAAAGAGCGCCAGCGCGCCAAAGACGGTGGCCACAGCCATGGTGCGGAGGCCGTGCGAGAGGGCGTCGCGGAGTTCAGCACGGTTGCCATCCTGCGAGGCACGGGTCATCCGGTTAAAGAGGACCGTGGCGAGGGAGAGCGCGATGATCGAGTGCGGCAGCAGATACAGCTGGCTGGCCACCTCCAGGACGGCGTTGCCGGGCAGCATCTCTGCCGCCGGATCCCCCGCTTCCTTCAGTCGCAGGCGCTCAGCACCGGGAATTGTGGCGATGCGCATGACATACAGGAACGCCAACTGCCCCACGGCGGCCGTCAGGAGCGTCCAAACGCTCAGCCTAGCGGCCTGGCCAAGGCCCACTCCGCGCCAGCCAAACCGGGGCCGGAGACCCAGCCGCAGGCGGATCACCGGGATCAGCAGGATGGCTGTCTGGGCCACCACGCCTATGGTTGAGAAGCCGGCCACAAGCAGGGTCTGGGACGGGCCCCAGTTGTCCAGCGTGTGCGGGTTCATGCGGTTCTCGCCGAAGATCCAGATGAACATGCCCAGGCCGCCAATGGCCACCAGGTTGTTCATGATGGGGGCCCACATGGCAGGCCCGAACGCACCGTTGGCGTTGAGGACCTGTGTCAGCAGCGCGTAGAGGCCATAGAAGAAGATCTGGGGCAGGCACCAGAAGGCGAACGCGACTGCCAGGGCCTTCTGCTGCGGCGAATAACCCTGGGTGGTCAATTCGATGACCCACGGAGCAGCGAGCGTGACCAGCGCGGTGAGGCCCAGTAGCAGGAGCACGGCCAGCGTCAGCAGCCGGCTGATGTAATCCGCTCCCCTGTCCGGGGCCTTGCTCGCCTTGATGATCTGCGGCACCAGCACGGCGTTGAAGACACCACCGGCCACCAGCAGGAAGATCAGGTTGGGCAGGTTGTTGGCGTTGATGAACGTGTCGTTAACCGTAGAGCCGAGGCCCAGTGCGGCACCCAGCATCCAGGTCTTGCCGAAGCCCAGGAACCGGGATACCAGGGTGCCAGCAGCCATGATGGCGCTGGACCGGGTTTCACTCGCGGTTTCGCTTGGGGCGGCGCGGCCGGCCTTATCGGAGGGGGGATTGGTAGCTGACATCGAGTTCATCGTCTCACCCGGACGCTGTTTGTACCGCAACGGACAGGCTATATGCCCGTACAGGCATACACGCTGTTCCGGTGGAGACGGCCTTAGAGGTGTTCGGGCAGGACGTCCCGGGCCAGATCCGCGATGCGCCGCTCATTGGGGAACGAGAGCTTCCGTGCGAGTTCCTTGATGGGGACCCATGCCACGTCCACGGCTTCGTGGTCCGGATCGTTTTCGATAGTGAGTTCGCCGCCGGTGGCGCGCAGCAGATAGTGGTGCACGGTCTTGTGGACGCGATGCCCGCTGACAGTGAACCAGTAGTCGATACTGCCCAGCGGCGCCAGGATGTCGCCCTCGATGCCGGTTTCCTCGGCAATCTCGCGGACAGCTGCCTGCTCGTTGTCTTCTTTGCCTTCAGGATGGCCCTTGGGCAGGCACCACTCCAGCCGTCCGCCCCTGTTAAGGCGGGCGATGATCGCAACCCTTAGTTCGCCGTCGGACGTGTCCACCACAACGCCGCCGGCGGAAATTTCCTCCACCGTAGGGAGCGAGGCCGGGGCCGAGTGCAAGGCAGGCGCGACGTGGGCACCAATTGCCGACGGCAACGGTGCGTTTGTCCTCCTGCCGGGAGCGCTCGGTACGGGATGGGCCATGGAGTCCACTCTAACGACTCTTGTCCGATCATGATGACCGGAACATGACATCAAAGTGGACTGCGTATGACGCACTTTGAGGGGCTGTAGGCGAATAGGAGCGATCTTGAGGAGATTTTGGCCTGCCAAGCCGCTGGTTTCTGACAAGCTTAAGTAACTATGGCGCACGCACATCACAAGATTGATTCCAACACCGTCGATTTCCAGGTGGACCCGGTGGTCCTGGAGCTCGGGCAGCGCTTTGTCGACGCCGGCCACGAGCTGTCCCTGGTGGGCGGTCCGGTACGGGATCTCTTCCTGGGACGCACCTCGCCGGACCTGGACTTCACCACCGACGCCAGCCCGGACCAGACAGTTGCCCTGATCAAGAAATGGGCGGACAACTTCTGGGAGATCGGCCGCGCGTTCGGGACGATCGGCATGCGGAAAGCCGGCTTCCAGATCGAGATCACCACTTACCGCGCCGAGGCATACGATCCGGAGTCGCGCAAACCCGTGGTGGCATTCGGCACGTCACTCACCGACGATCTCCTGCGCCGCGACTTCACCATCAACGCCATGGCGCTGCGGCTGCCCTCCCTTGAACTTATTGATCCGTTCGGCG
Organism: Pseudarthrobacter sp.; assembly: GCF_036675385.1. Taxonomy (NCBI): domain Bacteria; kingdom Bacillati; phylum Actinomycetota; class Actinomycetes; order Micrococcales; family Micrococcaceae; genus Pseudarthrobacter; species Pseudarthrobacter sp. The sequence goes on from NZ_JAKFFD010000156.1 coordinate 4,518, forward strand.
GCGTCCGGGACCTCAGCGCCTCTGTCCTGGCGACGCCCGGTTCACCCGAGGCCTCCTTCTCCGATGATCCCCTTCGCATGATGCGCGCTGCCCGGTTCGCATCGCAGCTGGGTATTTCCGTGCACGACGACGTGCGGCTGGCGATGACCCAGATGGCCGAGCGGATCAAGATCATCTCGGCTGAACGGGTCCGTGATGAGCTGGTCAAGCTCATCTGCGGTGCGAACCCCCGGGTCGGTGTGGACCTGCTGGTGGACACCGGCCTCGCCGAGTTTGTGCTGCCTGAGGTGTCCGCGCTCCGGCTGGAATCCGACGAGCACCACCGCCACAAGGACGTCTACCAGCACTCCCTTCAGGTTTTGGAACAGGCCGCCGCGCTGGAAACGGATGCCGACGGCGCCGTGCCGGCCCCCGATTTTGTGCTGCGGTTCGCAGCGCTGATGCACGACGTCGGCAAGCCTGCTACGCGGCGTTTTGAACCGGGCGGCGCGGTCAGCTTCCGCCACCACGACATGGTGGGGTCCAAGCTCACGGCCAAGCGGATGAAGACCCTGCGGTTCGACAATGACACCATCAAGGCCGTGGCCCGGCTGGTGGAACTGCACATGCGTTTCTACGGCTACGGCGATGCCGGCTGGAGCGACTCGGCCGTGCGCCGCTACGTCACGGACGCCGGCCCGCTCCTGGAACGGCTGCACCGGCTGACCCGCTCGGACGTCACCACCCGCAACCAGCGGAAGGCTGAACGGCTCGCCTTCGCCTACGACGACCTGGAAGACCGGATCGCCGTCCTGCGCGAGCAGGAGTCCCTGGATGCGGTCCGGCCCGATCTGGACGGCGCCAAAATCATGTCCATCCTGAACCTCAAACCTGGTCCCGTGGTGGGCCGTGCCTACAAGTTCCTGCTCGAGGAACGGATGGAACACGGACCGCTGCAACCGGACGACGCCGAAGCGAGGCTGCTCGCCTGGTGGTCAGAGCAGCCCGAGGCAGCACCCCCGGTTCCGGAAGCAGAAGAGTCTCCCGCCGCCGTCGAACTTTCCCCGAACGAGGAGTCCAAATGATTAATCCGATGACCGCGCCCCGCCCCCAGCTCTGGATCCTGCGCCACGGCGAGACCGAGTGGTCCAAGAGCGGGCAATACACCGGGCTCACCGACCTGCCCCTGACCGTGGAAGGCGAGCAGCAGGCCGTGGAGGCCCGGAAGGTGCTGGACCAGGTGGACTTCGACCTGGTCCTGACGTCTCCGCTGCGCCGCGCCCGGCGGACCGCGGAGCTGGCTGGTTACCCTGACGCGCAGCATGAGCCGCTGGCGGTGGAATGGAACTACGGCGACTATGAGGGCATCAGTTCGGACCTGATCCGCAAGGACAACCCGGATTACCTGATCTGGACCCATGGTGTGCCCAACGGCGAGACCCTGGACGAAGTGGCAGCCCGCGCCGACAAGATTGTGGCCAGTGTGCTTGAATCCGGCCTGGACAACGTGCTGATCGTGGCGCACGGGCACTTCTCCCGGATCCTCACCGCGCGCTGGCTGGAACTCCCGCCTGCCGAGGGCCGCCATTTCATCCTGGGAACCGCGAAAGTCTGCACGCTCGGCTGGGATAAGCGGACCCCGGCCATTGTCCGCTGGGGACTCTAAAGGCGCATTCATAAACTTTCTTGAAAAACTTTGCGAATTAAGTGGCGCATTGCTCTATTCGTAGGGTAATTTTATTCCTGACCCCAGAGCGTCTTTGCCGGGGTCGCGGCGCGCGTTGTCCGGCTAGTCAGCCGAGGCAGCGGCATAACGGAAAAGGAGGTTGGGAAAAATGATTACTTTGACTAGCGGATGGAAGATGACCATCACCGCGAACCCGGCCTCTGCTGCTTTTGCGCGCCGTCTTAATGGAGTGTCTGCCTCCTAACCTTCCTGCAACTGATCCCGCCCCCGCGGCGGCGTCACTTGCAATGAGGTATATCCAGGCCACTTCCTTCTCGGCTGGTTCGCGCTAGTGGCTCGCTTCAGGCGACGCCTGCTGGAAGTCTCCTGTCGGCGCAGCTTCAAGGCTGGTCCTCGCGGCGACGCGGCATCCCCATAGTTCGGAACTCAAGCTTCCTCGTTGGGGTCTGCACGGCCGCTGCAACAGGGGTCCTTCTTCGCATTTGCGAACAATTCATAACCGCCGGGCATTTTCCCTGCCTAAATTATGCCGTTATTACTTCGACATTAAATGGGCCCTTCGCAGATGAGCGTGGTTAGGGCGGTCTGAGACTGGCGCCGCGGGGTAGGGCAGTTTCCGGTGCGGCGTGGTGCAGCGGAAAAGAAGTCAGGGCCTCTTTGAATTGGAAGCGACCAAGCAAACCAATACCAAAAGAGACCCTGACATGAATAACTCTATGTCTTGTTCTGATGGCCGCTGGTGCACGCGCGCGGATGCGCTGCTCGGTGTCGAAGGCGTACACGTCAGCTCCGTCACAGCAACCCCAGGCGGACTGATTCTGAGCGTCGAGACCGGGGAGGACGTCACCGGCTGCCCCGACTGCGGCGTCGTTGCGGTCGGGCACGGGCGCCGGCAGGTTCGGCTCCATGACATTCCCTGTTTCGGCAGGCCGGTGCGGCTGCTGTGGGCCAAGCGTGTCTGGCGCTGCCCGGATCCGGACTGCCCGAGGACGACGTTCACCGAGGAGCACCCGCTGGCCGGGCCCCGGGCGAAACTTACCGACCGTGCCGTGAACTGGGCAACCGACGCGCTGCAGCATTTCGACACCTCGGTATCGGCACTGGCCCACCAGCTCGGCGTCTCCTGGCACACCGTGTGGCACGGGATCCGGGCCGAGGCCGCACGGCGGATCGCTGACACAGGCCGGCTGAAGGGGGTGAATGCGCTCGGCGTCGACGAACATGTCTGGGCCCACACTGGTCCGCCCGGCACCGGGATGGTCACCGGGATCGTGGATCACACCCGCGACGCGGACGGCATCGTTCACGCCCGGCTGCTGGACCTCGTGCCGGGACGCTCCGGCAAGGCCTACGCCGACTGGCTCAAAGACCGCGGCACCGGGTTCACCGCCGGGATCAAGACCGCTGCGCTGGATCCGTTCCGCGGCTACGCGAACGCGATCCGTGACGAACTGCCCGAAGCCATCACCGTCCTGGATGCCTTCCACGTCGTGAAACTGGGTTCGGCCATGGTCGATGAGGTCCGCCGCCGGGTCCAGCAGGACACCCTGGGACACCGCGGCCGCAAGGGCGATCCGCTCTACGGGATCCGCAGGACCCTGCAGATCGGCGCCGAACACCTCAGCGAGAAACAGGCCGCACGCCTCGATGCGAAACTCACCATCGGGGACCCGGACCACGAAGTCACGCTGGCCTGGCAGTGCTACCAGAAGCTCCGCAACATCTACCACGCAAGGCCGGAACGCGGCCGTGAACTCGTCACCGAGGTCATCGCGTCGTTCCCGACCTGCCCCATCCCGGAAGTCGCCCGCCTCGGCCGGACACTCAAACAATGGAAAGCCGCGATCTTGGCCTACTTCGACACCCTCGGCGCCTCCAACGGCCCCACCGAGGCGATCAATGGCGTCATCGAGACCACCCGCAGAATAGCGCGAGGCTTCCGCAACTTCCCCAACTACAGAATCAGATGCCTACTCGCCGCCGGCGGCCACCGTCCCTACCGGGCAAAACAAACCAACCATGCCTAAATGCGAAGGGCCATTAAATGACTCTATTTGTCATGCCCAATTACACGCCGAAAGGAGGTGACCACCATGATCAAACGAATGAAGAACGCACTATTCTTCCTGCGGAGGTCTGTCCGGGATGACCGGTCTGTCCGCGATAACCGCCGGGAATTCAACGGGGAGCTCCTGGACCGGCAACGCGAAGACGTTTTCGTCCTGTTGCACCAGCAGATGAGCGGCATGAACTGATCCGAGGGACGGATCCGGTCCGGGGTCCGGCAGGCAGGTCCCGGGTAAGCTCTCAGACATGCAGGAGACGAAGCCACCGGCGCACCCACGGCGCGCCCGCTTGGTTGTTCCGAGCCGCAGCGACCTGCTGCTGAAGAACTTCACGGAACTGATCGGCGGGCCGATGGGTGCCCGGTCGGCGCCCGGCCTCGTCTCCCCCGGCGTTTTTACCGTGGAACGTGTCCTGATCATCTTGACCGTCGTCGCGGCGCTGGCCGGCCTCGCCATCAAGGGCTACTGCCGGGCCAACGGCTGGTCGAGCCCCGGCCAGTTCTATTCCACGTGCTATTCCGACTTCCCGGAATTCTTCCGCAACCGGGGCCTGGGGGACGGCACGTTCCCGGTCCTGAGCCCGGGATCTCTCTTTGAAGACCCCGTCCTGATGGGGCTCATTGCCGGCGTGACTGCCTGGATGGTCCCGGGCCAGGGCATCAGTGACGCGCGGATTCTTGGCTACTTCGACGTTAATGCCACTCTGGTGGCAGCCGTATGGATTGTCACCGTGCTGGCTACGGCCCGGATGTCACAGCGGCGCCCCTGGGATGCGGCCATGGTGGCGCTGGCACCTGGCATCGTGCTGGCCGGAACCATCAACTGGGACATGTGGGCCGTGGCGTTGTTGGCGCTGGGCATGCTGTGTTTTTCGCGGGAAAAGCTGGTCCTCGCCGGCACCCTGATCGGCTTCGCCACAGCGACGAAGCCGTATGCCGCCCTGATTCTCGGAGCCGTTCTGCTGCTGGCCCTGCGGACCGGGCGGATCCGCGGTTTCCTGGTCACTGCAGGCGCCAGCGCAGCGGCCTGGCTGGCCATTAACGTGCCTGTTGCGGCGGCCAATCCGTCCGGCTGGGGGTACTTCTTCAGGTTCACCGAGACGAGGGAAGCCGGCTACGGGTCCCTATGGTTCGCCTATAACCTGGTGGCCCGGCGGCTGCGCTGGCCGGTGCTGGATCCCGCAACCATCAACTGGCTGGCGCTGGCCGTGTTCCTGCTGGCCTGCACCATGATTGCCGCGGTGGCGCTGACAGCAGCACGCCGGCCGCGGCTGGCCCAGTTGGCGTTCCTCATCGTGGGTGCTTTTGTCCTGACCAGCAAGGTCTATTCGCCGCAGCATGTCCTGTGGCTTATCCCGCTGTTGGCGCTGGCCCGCCCGCGGTGGCGGGATTTTCTCATTTGGCAGGGCGTTGAAGGCCTGCACTGGGCAGCCGTCTGGATGTACCTGGGCCAGGTGGCCAGCCAGGGCCCGACCCAGCACAATATTGACATGCCCTACTACGTCCTGGCCGTGGCAGCACATATGCTTGCAACGGCATATTTGATGTTCCGGGTTGTATGGGACATCTACGATCCGGACTACGATCCCGTCCGCCGCCATCACCTCGATGATCCACAGGGAGGGCCGTTCGACGGGCTCCCGGACTGGTTGCGGTTCAGCCCCCGCCATCCCTCGCACGCGGTGCTCCCTTGGCGGGCGAAACACCATGCCTGACGTCGCCGTCGTCGGGTCCGGACCCAACGGGCTGGCTGCAGCTGCCGTAATGGCGCGCGCCGGCCTCTCCGTCGAAGTCCACGAGGCGGCGGACACCATCGGAGGCGGTACACGCACCGCCGAACTGATGCAGCCCGGGCACCTCCATGACATCTGCTCGGCCGTGCATCCCATGGCGCTGGCATCACCCTTCTTCCGCGACTTCGAGCTGGCACGCCGGATAGACCTGGTGGTCCCGGAGCTTTCGTTCGGATCACCGCTCGACGGCGGACGGGCTGCCCTCGGATATCACAGCCTCGAACGGACGGTCCAAGGCCTGGGCCGGGACGGCGACGCCTACCGCCGGCTTCTTGGAGCGCTGGTTGACCGCATTGACGGCGTGATGGATCTGACGCAGCACCAGCTGCTGAGGATCCCCCGGGATCCCCTGGCGGCGGCGCTGTTCGGGCTGCGGACACTGGAGCAGGGATCGCGGCTGTGGAACGCGCGGTTCCACGAGGACCTTGCGCCCGCACTGCTCAGCGGCGTGGCCGCCCATGCGGTTTCGCAGCTGCCCTCGCTGGCCTCTGCAGGCGCCGGTCTCATGCTCACCGCACTGGCCCACGCCCAAGGCTGGCCGATTCCGCTGGGCGGATCGGCCTCCATTGCGGCGGCGCTGGAGGCCGACATCCGTGCCCACGGCGGGGTGATCCGTACGGGGGCGACGATCGAGAGCCTCCAACAACTCCGCGGCGCGCGGGCCACTCTCCTGGACGTGGCCCCACGGGGCCTGCTGAACATTGCAGGCGACAGCCTCCCGGCCAGGTACCGGCAAGCCCTGGAGGCGTTCCGCTATGGGAATGGTTCCTGCAAAGTGGACTTCATCCTGTCCGGACCCGTTCCGTGGGCAGCAAAGGAACTGGGGGACGCAGGAACGGTGCACGTCGGCGGCACGCGTGCTGAACTGGCCCGTGCCGAAAACGAAGTATCCGCCGGGAAACACCCGGAACGCCCTTACGTCCTGGTGGCCCAGCCATCACGGTTCGACACGGGCCGGGCGCCGGCCGGCCGGCAGATCCTGTGGGCATACTGCCATGTGCCCGCCGGATCAACCCGCGACATGGGCGAGGCCGTCAGCGCGCAGCTGGAGCGCTTTGCGCCCGGGTTCCGGGATGTGGTGATGCAGGCCCGGGTGACCACTGCGGCGGAACTGGCCAGCTACAACCGGAACTACGTGGGCGGGGACTTCAGTGCCGGCATCATGGATGTGCGCGGACTTATCCAGCGCCCTGTGGTCTCCAGCGTTCCATGGCGGACGCCCGTGCCCGGCGTGTATCTCTGTTCCTCCTCTACGCCGCCCGGCCCCGGCGTAACGGGCATGCCAGGGTTCTTCGCCGCGAAACATGCCCTGAAGGACATATTTGGTCTTGGTGTCCCTTCGCTCGGCCTCTGAACCCCGCCTCTACGCCGGCGCGAACGGACACTTAAGCCCCTGGCAGCGGTCCTCAAGTGTCCTTTCGCGCAAATCATTGGGGCGCCCAGTGTCCGTTCGCGCGGAATACGTGACAGCAAGCGCGTTCCAAATCGGGGCATAATAGCGCCGTGGGGAACTCAAAGAAACTATCGCTTGCCATGGCTGCACTCATTCTCGGCGCCTCCTTGGTTGCCTGCGACGACGGCAGAGGGGGTGCCGAAAGCGCGGCCAAGCAGTTTGCGTCCGCTCTTTCCACGCTCGACGTCGGCTCGGTCGCCTTTGATGGCAAGGACTCCGGGGTGGCCAAGCAACAGGTCCAGGACGTTTTCAAGGCCCTGGAGCCGGACAAGCCCACCGTGTCGGCCGGCGATCTCACCCTGGACGGCGACACTGCAACCGTTCCGCTGGACTACACCTGGAAAATCGGCACCGGCGAGTGGAAATACACGGTCTCCGCAGAGTTCACGAAGTCCGGGGACAAATGGCTGGCGGTCTGGAACCCGGCAGTCCTGGTCCCCGGACTCGCCGACAGCGAAATCCTCAGCAAGGGCACCCAGTCGCCGCAACGCGCCGACATCCTGGGCGCGGGTGACGCGAAGCTGGTCACGTACCGTCCCGTGGTCAACGTGGGGATCGACAGACTGCTTCTGGGATCCGCGGACGCCGCCGCGTCAGCCACCAAACTGGCCGAACTGGTGGGTGTGGATCCCGCCGCCTACGCCCAACAGGTAGCGGCCTCCGGTGCCGAGGCGTTCGTCCGGGCCATCACTCTCCGTGATGAGGGCCGCACCGTCACGGACGCGCAGATCACGGCCATTCCCGGTGCCCGCGCCATCCCGGAAGCCCAGCCGCTGGCACCCAGCCGCACATTCGCAAGGGCAGTCCTCGGCACCGTCGGCGAGGCCACGGCCGAGCAGATCGAGGCGTCCGACGGCGTCCTGACGGCTGGCGACGTCACTGGCATCGGCGGGCTCCAGCAGCAGTACGACGCGCAGCTCCGCGGCACCGACGCCGTGGTGATCCGTGCCCAGCGGGCCGACCTGACCCGCGAACAGATCCAGGCCGCCGGAACGGATCCCCGCAGGGTGGTCTTCGAGATGGCCCCGGCACCGGGCACGCCACTGAAAACCACCCTTGATCCGAACCTCCAGTCACTCGCCGAGAGCACCCTTGCCGGTGTAGGCCCGGCGTCGGCCATCGTGGCGCTCCGCCCCTCCACGGGGGCCGTCCTCGCCGCGGCCTCAGGCCCGGGAAGCAACGGCTACAACACCGCCATGCTGGGCCAGTACGCGCCCGGGTCAACCTTCAAGATCGTCGATTCGCTTGCCATGCTCCGCAACGGCCTGACGCCCGATTCGAAGGTGGAATGCACACCCACCCTTACCGTGGACGGCCGGACGTTCAAGAACGCGGAAGGTTACCCGGAAACGTCGCTGGGGTCCGTAGCACTCCGCGATGCCTTTGCCCACTCGTGCAACACGGCGTTCATCGCTGCGCGCGACACAGTCACACAGGCCCAGCTTGAGGCCGCCGCCGTCGCCATGGGCGTGGCGGTGGAGGCCCCCGCGCTGGGCGCCGCGGCTTTCCTGGGGTCCGTTCCGGGCGAGGCTGCGGGCACCGAACATGCCGCCTCGATGATCGGTCAGGGCAAGGTGCTCCTGTCCCCGCTGGCAGCGGCCATCATGGCCGGTTCCGTGGGCAAGGGATCCCCCGTCTCACCGCAGCTGGTCCTGAACCCCGACGCCGGCGCTGCCGCGGCAGACACCGCCGGTGGGACGACCGCGGAAGGCGGGTCGCCGTCGTCGACCGTTACGCCGGAAGCGCCGGCCAAGGCGTCCGGCCAGCCCATCACTGCCGCCGAGGCCGCGGCACTGTCCGACATGATGCGGGCGGTAGTCACGTCCGGCCACGCGGGCTTCCTGACGACAGTTCCCGGCGCGCCGGTGGGGGCCAAGACCGGCACGGCGGAGTTCGGCAAGGAGACCCCGCCCAAGACGCACGCCTGGATTGTGGCCGTCCACGGTGACCTGGCCGTGGCCGTGTTCGTCGAGGACGGCGGACTCGGAGCCACCACGTCCGGGCCGCTGCTCAAGCAGTTCCTGACCGCCGCCGGCTAGCGCCCCCGACTTTTTGTCCAGATAGTGCGCGCAGCCCTCTTTGCCTCGAAGGCAGATTATCCGGACAAAAACCCGGGTAGGGCGGGCGTGGGAAGATTGTTGGCGTGGCCCACATAGACATTTCCGGCATTGACTACTTCCTCTCCGATGGCACCCAGCTGCTCAACGGCGTGACTTTCAAGGTCCCGGACGGTACCAAAACCGCCCTGATCGGCCCCAACGGCACGGGCAAGACCACCCTCTTCCGGATCATTTCCGGCGACCTCGTACCGGACGAAGGTGTGATCGGGCGCTCCGGAAACATGGGCATCATGCGCCAGTTCGTGGGCCAGGTCAGGGACGATTCCACCGTCCGGGATCTGCTGGTATCCGCCGCTCCGCCGGCCCTGGCCGCCGCGGCCAGGGAGGTGGACGAGGCCGAGATCGCGATGGTGGAGCACGACGACGAGCCCAGCCAGATGCGGTACGCGCAGGCCATCGTGGACTGGGGAGATGCCGGCGGTTATGACGTGGAGACTGTCTGGGACGAGGTCTGCATGGCCGCGCTGGGACTGCCCTTTGACCGCGCACAGCACCGCCCGGCGTCGAGCCTTTCCGGCGGCGAGCAGAAGCGGCTGGTGCTGGAGGCCCTGTTTGCCGGACCTGACCAACTCTTGCTCCTGGACGAACCGGACAACTACCTCGATGTGCCCGGCAAGCGCTGGCTTGAGGACAAGCTGAACGAGTCCAAAAAGACTGTCTTCTTCATCAGCCACGACCGCGAGCTGCTCAACAATGCCGCCGGCCGCATCGTGACCCTTGAGCCGGGCATCAACGGAGCCGGCGCCTGGGTGCACGGCGGCGGCTTCGGCTCCTACGTTGACGCCCGCGCTGACCGGAACGCCCGCTTCGAGGAGCTCCGCAAGCGCTGGGACGAGGAGCACGTGAAGCTCAAGGAACTCGTCAACATGTACAAAAACAAGGCCGCCTTCCGCTCCGACATGGCCAACCGCTACCAGGCCGCCCAGACGCGCCTCGCCAAGTTCCTCGAGGCCGGCCCGCCGGAAGCACTGCCGATCGAGCAGAACGTGCGCATGCGCCTGAAGGGTGGCCGGACCGCCAAGCGGGCCGTTGTGGCCGAGAAACTGGAACTGACCGGGCTGATGAAGCCGTTCTCCACCGAGGTGTGGTTCGGGGACCGCGTGGGTGTGCTCGGCTCCAACGGCTCCGGCAAGAGCCACTTCCTGCGCCTGCTCGCCACGGGCGGGACGGACCCGGAACGGGAGCACCTTCCCGTGTCCGACGTCGATATTGCCGAAGTGCCGCACGAGGGGACCGTGAAACTCGGCGCCCGTATCCGGCCCGGCTTCTTCGCCCAGACCCATGTCCGGCCCGACCTCTTGGGCAAGACCCTGCTGGAGATCCTGCACCGCGGCGACGAGCACCGGTCCGGCCTGGGCCGGGAGGCAGCCGCCGGCGCATTGGACGGCTACGGCCTGGCGTCGCAGTCGGAGCAGAAGTACGAGTCCCTCTCCGGCGGCCAGCAGGCACGGTTCCAGATCCTGCTGCTGCAGCTCTCCGGCGCCACGCTCCTGCTGCTGGATGAGCCCACGGACAACCTGGACCTACATTCGGCCGAGGCGCTGGAGAAGGCCATCGACCACTTCGAGGGTACCGTCCTGGCAGTCACCCATGACCGCTGGTTCGCCCGCACCTTCGACCGGTTCCTGGTGTTCGGTTCCGACGGCCGCGTCTACGAATCCCCCGAGCCTGTGTGGGACGAAAAGCGGGTTGAGCGCGCCCGCTGACGCTCTCTCACTTCCTGCGGGTTTTCGGCCGTCGCTCTCTCACTTCCTTGAGGAAAGTGAGAGAGCGTTGGTGATTTTCCTGCGTTAAGTGAGAGAGCGTCGGGTGGTGCTCTGCTCATATGATCAAGAATTGCTATCATATGAGCATGAAGACTGAAGAGCGGCACCGCCTGATCGGGGAGCTGCTTCGCCACCAGGCCGAGGTCTCCGTGGAAGAGCTGACCCACGCCTGCGACGCATCGGGCGCCACCATCCGGCGGGACCTTGAGCTGCTCGCATCGCATGGTGTGCTGCGCAGGGTCCACGGCGGTGCCAGGAGCCTGATTGCCGGCGGCGAAAACCCCGGCTACGGGCAGCGCGAACTCGAAGACCAGGCCGTGAAGGCCAGGATCGCCGCCGCCGTGGCAGGCCTGCTGGGAGAGCGCGAACTCGTGTGGCTGGACAGCGGCACCACAGCCACGGAAATTGCCCGCGTCCTCCGCGGGCGCGAACTGACGCTGATGCCCATGTCCATGCGCTCCCTGACGACGGTCACCGACGACGACCCGCATGCCGGCCAGCGTCCTGCCCTGCTGCTCCCCGGCGGAAGCCTGGTTCCCGGCGAGCTCTCCTTCCGCGGCCCGCTCGCGGAAGCCAACATCCGGTCCCTGCGCTTCGACACGGCGGTGGTCACGCCCTGCGCCCTGAACCTCAGGGACGGTCTCCTGGCCCATGATCTGGAAGACGCCGCAGTGAAGCGGGCCGGCCTCGAATCCGCGGCGCGGGTGATTGTTGCCTGCGCCGGCGCCAAATGGAATGCCACCGCGATGGCCCTGGTTGCCCCCTTGGACGCAGTGCACGTGATAGTCACAGACAAAGACCTGAGTGCGGACGAACTCGCACACCTCAACAAGCTCTCGGTGGAAGTAGTCAAAGCATGAGCATCAACACCAGCACGACGGCCGGACCGTCCCTCAGGGCAGCAGCCGCCGCCACTTTTGTGGTCTTCGGGATCAACGGCTTCGTCTTTGCCAGCTGGGCCGCCAGGATCCCCGCCGTCACTGAGACGCTGCACCTGACCTCCGGCCAGATGGGCACGCTTCTGCTGTGCATCGCCGTCGGCTCCCTGCTCGCCCTTCCGACGGCGGGACTTGTGGTGGGGAAGATCGGCACGGCCAATGCCGTGCGCACAGGCGGCCTGCTGTCAGCCCTGGCCGGCGTGGGCATTGCCCTTTCCCTGTCGGCGGAATCGATCCCGGGCACTGCCGTTTCGCTGTTCTTCTTCGGCATTGGCGTCGGGCTGTGGGACGTTTCCCAAAATATTGAAGGAGCCGACGTCGAGCACAAGCTTCGGCGCACCATCATGCCGCAGTTCCATGCGGCCTTCAGCGGCGGGGCCTTTGTGGGGGCACTGATCGGTGCGGGCCTCTCGACACTCGGTATTGGCCTCCCGCTGCACCTGCTGGTCATCGCCGGCGTAGTAGTGGTGGTAGCCCTCGTGGCGCCCCGCTATTTCCTCCCCCACGCCGCCCAGGCCGCTCCGGTGGAGGGTGAACCGACGGCGGTGAAGGGGCCATCGGCCTGGCGTGACGGCCGCACCCTGCTGATCGGCGTGGTGGTCCTGGGTGCAACCCTCACCGAAGGCGCCGGAAACGACTGGATCGCCAAGGCCACTGTTGACGGCCTGGGCAGTTCGGAATCCACAGGTGCCCTGATGTTCGCCTTGTTTGTCCTGGCAATGACGGCGATGCGACTCTTCGGCGGCCGCGTGATCGACATCTACGGCCGCGTCGTAGTGCTCCGGGCCAGCATGGCCGCGGCCACGGCGGGTCTGTGCCTGTTTGTGCTCGCGGGGAACATCTGGCTGGCCGGGGTTGGTGCTGCGCTGTGGGGCGTGGGCTCCGCGCTGGCCTTCCCCATGGGAATGTCAGCGGCCGCCGACGACCCGAAGCATGCGGCCGCGAGGGTTTCGGTTGTATCCACCCTGGGGTATGTTTCCTTCCTCGCCGGCCCGCCGTTGCTGGGCTACCTGGGCGACCTCACGGGAATCCACCTGGCGCTCCTCGCGATCCTGGCCCCGATCCTGGTGGCACTGCTCCTCGCCGGGGCCGCGAGGCCATTGGCCTCCGCGCCCCAGTCCTCCAAGGCCCTGCCCTCCAAGTAGGGGAACCCCACCCGTATTAGGGTGGGGAGATGTACAGAGTGTGGCGCAAGGGACCGGGCTGGATCAGCCGCTTTGACCGGCACCTTGTTCGCGGCGTGTCGTCGTTCCCGGGTGGAAACCACGATGAGTTTTTCCGGCGCCTTTCCGCCTCCGCCACCCACGGCAAACTGTGGATCGGGGCTGCGGCGATCATGGCTGCCTTCCCCGGCAAGCCCCGCCGGGCTGCCCTGCACGGGCTGATCGCCCAAGCGGTGGCATCGGCGGTGACCAACGTTGTGTTCAAGACCCTGTTGCCGCGGGCACGCCCGCTCCCTGAACATCTGCCGATTTTCCGGTTCGTCCATCCCCAGCCCACCAGTTCGTCCATGCCCTCGGGGCATTCGGCCTCAGCTATCGCCTTCGCGCTCGGCGCGGGGCTGGTCAAGCCGGTTGTCGGTGCTGCACTTGCGCCAGCGGCGCTGGGGGTGGCCTACTCCCGCGTCCACACGGGGGCCCACTGGCCCTCGGATGTGTTCTTCGGTTCGGCGATCGGCGCAGGGGCGGCGCTGATGACCCGGAAGTGGTGGCCCGTACGCCCACCGTTTCCCGGAGTATCGCGCACCGCAACCCAGGCCCCGGAGCTGCCGGGCGGTGAAGGCCTCAGCATCGTGGTGAATACTCTCGGCGGCTCCTTCACGGAACAAACGGCAGGCGCGCTCCAGGAAGTATTCCCCAAGGCGTATATAAAAACGGTCGAGCTGGGAGAGAGCCTGGAGGAGGCCATCCAGGCCACCGCTTCCCGCCTGGACACCCGTGCCCTGGGCGTCTGGGGCGGCGACGGTACCGTTGGCACCGCCGCCGCAGCCGCCGTCGAACATTCCCTGCCACTGCTGGTGCTCCCGGGCGGAACGCTCAACCACTTCGCGCGGGACACAGGGACTGCCACCCTGAAGGACGCTGTGGAAGCCGCGGCCGCCGGTGAGGCCGCGCGGGCCGACGTCGGCATTGTGACCGTGGAGCGCGGGCTGGCGGTTAACCCGGAAACAGCTGACCTGGTCATGCTGAACACGGCCAGCATCGGCCTGTACCCCAACCTGGTCCGGCGGAGGGAGCAGCTGCAGCCGGCCCTCGGCAAACCGCTGGCCGGCGTGGTGGCAATGTTCCGGACCTTCGCCGCGGGAACACCCACCACCCTGACCGTGGACGGCGTCCGGCACAAACTCTGGATCGCGTACATCGGACGCGGGCGCTACTACCCCCGGGACCACGCGCCCCTGTCGCGGCCCGTGCTGGACGATGGCGTCCTGGATGTCCGCATGATCACCGCCGACGAATCCTTTGCCCGGCTCCGGCTCCTGTGGTCGGTGTTGACCGGCACGGTGGGTACGTCCCGGATCACCCATCTGCGGGAGGCTACCGAGGTCCGGATTGAGTCGGAGGGCTCCCCCATGGCACTGGCGGTCGACGGCGAGGCGCTGGCGGGCGTGCGCAGCGTCCGGATCCGGGTGGAACCGCGTGCCTTGACCTACTACTCGCCCCGCACCTAAGGCTGCTGCACCTCCTGAGGGGCCCCTGATCATCCGTGCGGACTACCCTGATTCGACCCTGAATCATCCCTGAGACAGGCGAAATCCCGCCGAGCCGTCGGTAGCGTGGAGCGTACACACGAAAACTCCCCCGCATCCCGCAGCCACCAGGCTGCTGTTCTAAGGAACCTTTCCATGATTGAGGCAACAGGCCTGTCAAAGGTCTACGGCAGCAAAACGGCGGTTGACGGCGTCAGCTTCACCGTCAAAGCAGGGCAGGTAACGGGCTTCCTGGGCCCGAACGGTGCCGGCAAATCCACCACCATGCGCATGATCATGGGACTGGACCGGCCGACGTCGGGCACGGTCACCGTCAACGGCCTGCACTACGCCGATCACAAGGCCCCCCTGCACCAGGTGGGTGCGCTGCTGGACGCCAAAGCCGTCCACACCAGCCGCAGCGCCTACAACCACCTGCGGGCCATGGCGGCGACGCACAACATTCCCACGTCCCGGGTGCATGAAGTCATCGAAATGACCGGCCTGGAGGCAGTGGCCAGGAAGAAGGCAGGCGGCTTCTCGCTGGGCATGGGGCAGCGCCTGGGCATTGCCAACGCGCTCCTTGGCGACCCGCAGACCCTGATCCTGGACGAGCCGGTCAACGGCCTCGATCCGGAAGGTGTGTTGTGGGTCCGCAACCTGGTCCGCTACCTCGCCGGGCAGGGCAAAACCGTCTTCCTGTCCTCACACCTCATGAGCGAAATGGCCCAGACGGCAGACCACCTGATCGTGATCGGCCGCGGCAAAATCATCGCGGACGCCCCCGTGCAGGACATCATTGCGGGCACCCGCCAGGTCAAAACCCTGGTCCGCACGTCCGCCGCCACCCAGCTGTCCGCCCTGCTGTCCGGCGATGGCGTGACCGTGAACCAGGGCCAGCCCGAAACCCTGGAAGTGACAGGCCTGGACGCACGCCAGATCGCCCAGGTGGCACTGGACAACCGGGTGCTCGTCTACGAACTCACCCCGCAGCAATCGTCTCTGGAAGACGCCTACTTCGACCTCACCAAGGATGAAGTGGAATACCACTCACACCTGACCGGTGGACCCGCCGGCGAGTTCGCCCCGGAAACCGCCTCGGCAACGGCAGGAAAGTAAGGACGATGACCACCATGACTGAAACCCAAACTTCCCGGGTCCGTTCCACCGCTGGTACCAAGGGCGTGACGTTCGCCGGTGTGCTGCGGTCCGAATGGATCAAGCTGTTCTCCCTGATGTCCACCCGCATCCTGCTGCTCCTGACCCTGGTGGCGATTATCGGCGTCGGGGCCCTCGCGGTCCTGATCCGGTTCTCCTTCCTGGACGAAATGGCCCGGCAGGCCCGGGACCAGGGCCAGACCCTGACGCCGGAAATGATGTCGCAGACCTTCCCGCCAGGATCAGGCTTTGACCTGTACAACCTGCCCAATGCAGGCCTGCAGATCGGCATCCTGGTGCTGGGCTCGCTGGCTGTCCTGTTCATCTCCTCCGAGTACGCCACGGGAATGATCCGTTCCACCATGAACGCCGTCCCGCGCCGCACACCGGCCTTCGTGGCCAAGGCGATCCTGCTCGCCGTGATCTCCTACGTCATCACCACCATCGCCGCCGTGGCCACGTTCCTGATCGCCATGCCGGTCTTCCAGGGACTGGGCTTGGACCTGGACTGGTCCACGGAGGGCGTGCTGTACAGCGTCTTCACGGGCGGCCTCTACGTTGCCGGGGTGGCCCTGATCGGCTTGTCACTTGGTGCGCTGCTGCGCAACTCCGCGGGCGGCATCACCGTGCTGGTGGGCCTGTTCTTTGTCCTGTCCATTGCGGCGAGCTTTATGACTTTCATCCCCGGTGACTTCTGGAAGTACGTGCCCCAGTACCTCCCCAGCGATGCCGGCGGACGGTTCCTCTCCATTGGCCACATCGACGGCATCATCGATCCCTGGCATGGCGGCCTGATTTTCCTGGGCTATGTCCTGCTGTTCCTGGTTCCGGCCATGATTGTGCTCAAGAAACGCGACGTCTAGGCGGACACTAGGCTCAGAGCATGAATGAAGCGGCACTCGTGAGGGACGCGCCGGCCAGCCAGGCCGACGCGTCCCTTGCCGAGATCACGGCCAAGCGCCGCGGCCTGCTTCGGCGCTACCTTTTCCAGCATCCCCGGGTGATGGACGCTGTGGTGGTGTTCAGCTACGCGCTTCTGGTGGCGCCGACCGTGGTGGACGCGATCATGTCCGGCGCCTGGCTGGCGGCGGCGCTCCTCTTCGTGGTCGCCGGGGCCCTGTTCTTCCGGCGCTCCCACCCCGTGGCGTTGGCTGCCTTCGTGGCGGTGATGGAAGTGGCAGTCACGCTGCTGCACCCGTGGGGCTCCAATGTCTCGGCGGGCCTGTGGTTCTCGCTGTATGCCGTGGCCGTGGTGCACACGCGCCGGTTCGCGCTGGTGGCCATGGCCGCCGCCACAGCGCCGCTGGCCCTGCTGTACCTGCTGGCCGCCGTTGGTCCCATGGAGAATTCCTTCGTCCATGATGCCGGCGGCAATCCCGGCGCCTTCCACCTCCTGACCAGCATCGCCACCGGCGCCACCATCGCCCTGTCCAACGTCATCGCCACCGGGATCGGCATCTCGGTGCGGCAGCGCCGGGAACATGAGCAGGAGATCGCCGCCTGGGCGGCGCGGACGGCCAGCCTGGCGTCCGTCAACGAACGCAACCGGATCGCCCGCGAAATGCACGACGTCGTGGCGCACTCACTGACGGTGATGGTCAGCCTCTCCGATGGCGCCGCCGTCGTGGTCCGGAAAAGTCCCGACCGCGCCAGCGAGGTGCTTGGTGAACTGTCGCGGACCGGCCGGACCGCGCTGGCGGACATGCGGCGTGTCCTGGGCGTACTCCGGGACGACGCCGGCGGGACGGCGCCACGGCAGCCCCTCGCTTCCGGCGACAGCCTGGCCAAGCTCCTGGAGGGCTTCCGGACCGCGGGCCTGCCGCTGCACTACTCACACACCGGCCCCGCGCTGCCCGACGACGCGGCCTTCCAGCTGACGGTCTACAGGATTGTGCAGGAGTCACTGACCAATGTGCTCCGCTACGGCCGGTCGCTGGGCCGCGTGGACGTGGGCATCTTCCGGGCCGGCTCCACGGTCACCATTGAAGTGCTCGACGACGGCGCGGGAGTCCCTGGCGCAGGCACCTCCGACGGCGGCGGGCCGGGTCCAGGACACCCTGGCGCCGGCGTCGGGCCCGGTTCCGGCCAGGGGCTGGCGGGGATGGCCGAACGGGCGCGTATCTACGCGGGCACTGTCGTGGCAGGGCGGCGCGGCCGCGGCTGGCGCGTGTGTGCCGTCCTGAACTGGCCGGCCGACGAGCCCGCGGAAACCCCACAACCGTCCACCCCAACTGCAAGGCACACGTGACTGAAACCCAACCCATAACCGTCCTGCTGGTTGATGACCAGCCGCTCCTGCGGATGGGCTTCCGCCTCATCCTCGAGGGCGAGGAAGACCTGCATATTGTGGGCGAGGCCTCCGACGGTGCCGAAGCGGTGCGGCTGGTCCGGGAGCTCAACCCCGACGTGGTTCTGATGGACGTCCGGATGCCCGTGCTGGACGGCATCGAGTCAACCCGCGCCATTACGGCCTCCGGCTCCGGCGCCCGGATCATCATCCTCACCACCTTCGATGTGGACGAATACGCGTTCGCCGGGCTCCAGGCAGGCGCGTCCGCCTTCCTCCTCAAGGACGTGGCGCCGTCGGAGCTGGTCAGCGCCGTCCGGGTGGTGGCCAGCGGGGATGCAGTGGTGGCCCCGCGTGTCACGCAGCGGCTGCTGGAGACCTATGTCCGCGGTGCAGCCGTCCCGGCCCCCTCCGCCGCGCCGCGGGATCCCTTGCTTGAAGACCTGACCCCGCGCGAAACCGAGATGCTTGGGGCCATGGCGGAGGGTCTCTCCAATGCCGAGATCGCGCACCGGTATTTCCTCTCCGAAGCAACGGTGAAGACCCACGTCCGCCGGATCCTGACCAAGCTCCACCTGCGGGACCGGGTCCAGGCAGTGGTTTACGCCTACGAGACAGGCCTGGTGGTCCCCAGCAATCCTGATTACTGACGCTGGCGCGGATGACTGACGCTGGCGCGGACGACTGACGCACAGGTTCCGCACAGGAAGGGCCTATGCAGGGGATAGGCGCGGCGCGTTGGATGGAGCCATGAGCAACCACCTTCCCCACCCCAACCACGACCGCGGCCTTGAGTTTGATCTGTCCACCATGATCAGCCGCCGTTCCCTTGGAATGTTCCTCGGCGCCGGCGGTGCGGCAGCGGCGCTGGCAGCGTGCACCCCCGGCGGGTCAGGCACCACAGCCAGCACGTCGACGTCGGCCGCCACCGAGAGTGCCTCAGCCACCGCAAGCGCCGCCAGTACGACGGCGACACCCACCGCCGGCCCCACGCTCACCCGGGCGATCGCGGAGTGCGGCATGGAGATTCCGCAGGAAACTGCAGGTCCCTACCCGGGTGACGGGTCCAACGGCCCCAATGTCCTGGCAGCCTCCGGGGTGGTGCGGCAGGACATCACCTCAAGCTTCGGAACCGGGTCTGCGTCGGCTGAAGGCGTGCCGCTGACGTTCACCCTGACCCTGCTGGACAACGCCAACGGCTGCGTGCCGCTGGCCGGTGCGGCCGTGTACGCGTGGCACTGCGACCGGGACGGCAGGTACTCCATGTACGATTCCGGACTGGCGAACGAAAACTACCTCCGCGGCGTCCAGGAAGCGGACGCCAGCGGCCAGGTCACCTTCACGTCGATTTTCCCCGGCGCCTATCCCGGCCGCTGGCCGCACATCCACTTCGAGGTGTTCGAGTCCATGAGCAACGCCACCGCCGCCGGGCAGGTGCTGGCGGTATCGCAGATCGCCCTGACGAAGGCCGCCTGCGACGACGTCTACGCCACTCCCGGCTACGAGGACAGCATCGCGAACGTGAAGCGGACCACCCTGCAGTCGGACAACGTCTTCGGGGACGACGGCGGCATCTACCAGCTGGCCACCATGACCGGATCGGCTTCGGCCGGCTACACCGCCGGGCTCAATGTGACCATCTAGACTCGGAACCATGCCTTCGCCTTCCGCTGCCGCCGCCTCCAAAGCCGTTGACCACATCCAGGACCTGGGCGCGTACGTCAGCGCATCGCCGTCGAGCTTCCATGCCGTCCACGAGGCCGCCCGGCGCCTGGACGCCGCAGGGTTCACGGGCCTGGACGAGCGTGAGCCCTGGGCCGGCGGTGCCGGTTCGTTCTACCTGGTCCGCGACGGCGCGCTGATCGCCTGGGTGGTCCCGGAAAATGCCGGACCCACCACCGGGTTCAACATCCTTGGCGCCCACACGGACTCCCCGTCCTTCAAGCTCAAGCCCAAGCCCACTACCGGGGCTTTCGGCTGGCTGCAGGCCGGAGTGGAGGTCTACGGCGGTCCGCTGCTCAACTCCTGGCTGGACCGCGAACTTCGGCTGGCGGGCCGGCTGGTCATGCTGGACGGCACAGAGCACCTCACCGCCACCGGCCCCATGCTCCGCTTCCCGCAGCTGGCCATCCATCTTGACCGTGCCGTGAACGACGGCCTGACGCTGGACAAGCAGCGGCACATGAACCCCGTGTGGGGCCTCGGTAGCCCTTCCGATTTCGACCTGCTGGGCGTCTTGGCGTCCCACGTGCCTGCCGGCGCTTCCGTTGATCCTGCGCGGATTGGCGGGTACGACGTCGTTATTGCGGACACGCAGCCACCCGCGGTTTTCGGGGCCAACAGTGAGTTCTTCGCCTCCGGGCGCCTGGACAACCTTTCCGCGACGCACGCAGGGCTGGCGGCGCTGATCGCGCATTCTTCTGCTGCGTCCGGCGGCGCGGCCGGTGGGCCGATCGCCGGCGCCCCGATCGCCGTCCTCGCGGCGTTCGACCACGAGGAAATCGGTTCCAACTCCCGATCCGGCGCGTGCGGGCCCATCCTCGAAGACGTGCTCGTGCGCGTCTCCGACGGCCTCGGCGCCACGGTGAGCCAACGGCGGCAGGCGCTGGCGGCGTCGTTCTGCGTTTCCGCAGACGCCGGCCACGCCGTCCACCCTAACTACCCGGAGCGGCACGATCCGGCCAACCACCCGGTCCTGAACGGCGGCCCGCTGCTGAAGATCAACGCCAACCAGCGGTACGCGACCGACGCGCCGGGCGCGGCATTCTGGGCCAGGCTGTGCGGGGAGGCGAAAGTGCCGTACCAGGAATTTGTGTCCAACAACGTAATGCCCTGCGGCTCCACCATTGGCCCCCTGACCGCCACTCGCCTGGGGATCCGGACTGTCGACGTCGGCGTGCCCCTGCTGTCGATGCATTCAGCCCGCGAGCTCTGCGGCGTGGATGACCCGCACTGGCTGGCAACGGTCACGGAGCTTTTCTTCCGGACGGCGGTGTAGGCGTGGCCTGAAGGCGGTCAGCCAATTCGGCTATCTGGCCGGAAGGGGCCTCCCAGCGTTTGGTCCGCCCGCTGACGGATGTCGGCGGTGTACTTGAGTAGGGAACGTATATCCGGCTCTCAAAAGTGAGTACCTGCCACTGGTGACAGGCTCCTCAGGCCAGCCATAGGCTCATCTTCACGGCCAGAGTCGAAGGCTAAATGAGAGCTGGGGCCAGAGACCAGACCCATGACCGGATAAAGCGATAAATCTGCGCCCGACTTCTGAGTCGAGTGCGGAGTTGACGAAATCCGCAAGCGTCATGAAGTGGTGAGGTATTTGTCTATTTCAACCCAGCTCCCGATAACATTCCCTATGCTGGCCTTCGAAGCTCCGAAGGCGTCAGTCAGTGTCGTCATCCCCACCCTGAACGAGGCGAGGAATATCCCGTGGGTTCTTCGCCGGATTCCCTCGTATGTGGACGAGGTTGTCATCGTGGACGGCCGTTCCACGGACAACACGGTGGGAGTAGCCCGCGCTATC
>NZ_JAKFFD010000130.1:0-25925 GCF_036675385.1 Pseudarthrobacter sp.
CGTTTTTATGGCGTTAGGCCTGACCTCCTGCACCGGCAACCCACCGCCTTCGCCCTCGGCAACGTCTCCTTCAACGGCGCCCGCCGGCGCTGAACCCACCGAAACGTTCACGTTCGGCACGGCGTCCCAGCCCCTCGGCCTGGACCCCGCGCTCTCGAACGATGTGGAAAGCTACCGGATCACCCGGCAGATCCTCGAAGGCCTGGTGGGTGTGGACCAGACCACCGGAAAACCTACGCCGCTGCTGGCAACGGAATGGTCCGAAGGAAACGAAGGCCGCTCCTACACGTTCAAACTCCGCAGCGGCGTCACATTCCAGGACGGCACGCCCTTCAACGCCGACGCCGTGTGTGCCAACTTCAACCGCTGGTTCGCCTTCTCGGCGGAACTGCGGCGCCAAGCGCCGGGAAGCTCGTTCAAGAGCGTGTTCAAGGCACATTCCGACGACGCTGCGCTCTCCATTTTCAAGAGCTGCACGGCCCTTTCCGCTGACACTGTCCGGATCGACCTGACCCAGCGCTTCACCGCGTTCCTCCAGGCGCTCACCCTGCCGGCGTTCGCCATCGCATCCCCGGCCGCCCTGACAGCGGGCACGGCGGATATCCTGGATCAGACCCGTGCCGGAAACCCGGTCTCCCGGTTCGCCACCAACCCCGTCGGCACAGGACCGTTCAGCCTGGCCGCCTGGGACGAGGCCAGCGTCCGGCTCATCAGCCACAAAAACTACTGGGGTGACCGCGGGCAGATCTCCACCATTAATTTCGTCACGTACGACCACCCCCAGACGCGGCTTCAGGCCCTTCTGGACGCCAAGATCGACGGCTACGACGCCGTCACGGTGGGCAACTTCGATCAGCTGGTCAAGCGGGGCATGCAGATCGTCCAGCGTGATCCTTTCTCGGTGATGTACCTGGGCATCAACCAGGAAATTCCGGTCCTGCAGAACGAAAAGGTCCGGCAGGCCATTGAGCTGGCCATCGATAAGGAAACCCTGATCCGCAAGTTCTTCATCGACAACACCGCCAAAGCCTCACAGTTCGTTCCTCCCAAGATCAGCGGTTTCAATAATGACGCTCCCGCCCTGGGCCACGACCCGGTCAAGGCCAAGGCCTACCTGACCGAAGCCGGCTACACCGGGGAAGAGCTCAGGTTCTACTATCCGCTCAACGCCACCCGCCCCTATCTGCCCACGCCGGAAAAAATCTACGCCGAAATCAGCAGGCAACTGACCGCCGTCGGCTTCAACATCAAACCCGTCCCGGTGGACTGGTCCGAAGGCTACCTCCAGAAAGTGCAGTCACCCGGGGACCACGGGCTTCACCTGCTCGGCTGGAATGGCGCGTATGCCGATGCCGATAACTTTGTGGGCCCGCTGTTCGGCGAAAAGAACGGCGAATTCGGCTACCAGGACCCGCAGGTCTTCTCCAAGATCAACCGCGCCCGCGGCCTCCCTGCCGGCAAGGAACGCGACGAGCAGTACCACACCATCAACGCCCAGA
Organism: Pseudarthrobacter sp.; assembly: GCF_036675385.1. Lineage (NCBI taxonomy): Bacteria > Bacillati > Actinomycetota > Actinomycetes > Micrococcales > Micrococcaceae > Pseudarthrobacter > Pseudarthrobacter sp. The sequence continues at coordinate 1,500 of NZ_JAKFFD010000130.1, forward strand.
TCGCGGCCACTGTGCCGGCGGTTCCCATCGCCTTCCCCATCTCGGCACTCGCTCTCTCGGACCGCGTCAGCAGCTACCCGGCGTCCCCGGTACTGAGTGAAGTTTTCACAAAAGTACAGCTAAAGCCTTGACGGCCCGGCCCAATTTCAGTATGCGGGCCGCCCGGGGATATTCTTTGACAGCCAGAGCCGCTGCTATCGGAGACTGATTGTGACCTTCATATCCAAGACCCAACATGCCGACGTCGTTCTGATTGGCGGCGGCATCATGAGCGCCACGCTCGGGGCATTCATCAAGCAGCTTGAACCGAACTGGACCATCTCCCTGTTCGAACGACTGGACCAGCCCGGACTGGAAAGCTCCGACCCCTGGAACAACGCAGGAACGGGCCATGCCGCCCTGTGCGAGCTGAACTACTCCCCCGCAGCCAAAGACGGCTCGGTGAACCCGGCCAAGGCCCTGCTCATCAATGAACAGTTCCAGCTGTCCCGCCAGTTCTGGTCCCATCTTGTGGAAGAATCCCTGATCGGCTCGCCGAAGGGCTTCATCAACACCGTCCCGCACATGAGCTTTGTCATCGGCGAGGACAACACCAAATTCCTCAAGACCCGCTACGAAGCGCTCAAGCCCCACACGCTGTTCCGCAGCATGGAGTACTCCGAGGACCACGCCCAGATCGCCAAATGGGCGCCGCTGATCGTCAAGGGCCGCGACGCGAAGCAGCGTATCGCCGCCACCCGGGCAACCGAGGGGACCGACGTCGACTTCGGGGCACTGACCCGTGAGCTCACCACCTACCTCGGGAACAACGGCGTCGAAATCAATTACGGCCATGACGTCAGCGGCATCTCCAAGGCGTCCGACGGCGGCTGGGACCTTTCGATCAAGCACCCGGCTTCCGGGGAACACGGCAAGATCCACGCCAAGTTTGTGTTTGTAGGCGCCGGCGGCGGCGCACTGCACCTCCTTCAGGCCTCCGGCATCCCGGAGAGCAAGGGCTTCGGCGGATTCCCCGTGTCCGGCCAGTTCTTCCGCTGCACCGACGAGAAACTTGCCGCCCAGCACAGCGCCAAGGTCTATGGCCAGGCTTCGGTGGGCGCGCCGCCCATGTCGGTCCCGCACCTTGACACCCGGTACGTCGACGGGAAGCGTTCGCTCCTTTTCGGCCCTTATGCCGGCTTCTCCACTAATTTCCTGAAGAACGGCTCGTACCTTGACCTGCCGTTGTCCATCCGGCCCAGCAACATCATCCCGATGCTTGCAGTCGCCAAGGACAACATGGACCTCACCGCGTACCTCGTCAAGGAAGTCGCCAAGCGCCACGGGGACAAGGTGGAAGCGCTGCGCGAGTACTACCCCGAAGCCAAGGACGGCGACTGGGAGCTGATCACCGCCGGCCAGCGTGTGCAGATCATCAAGAAGGACCCGAAGAGGGGCGGCGTGCTGCAGTTCGGCACGGAAGTCATCGCCGGCCGCGACGGCACTATCGGGGCGCTTTTGGGTGCGTCGCCCGGCGCGTCCACAGCGGTGCCCATCATGATTGAACTGCTACAGAAGTCCTTCCCGAAGGACTTCAAGGGCTGGCAGGGCAAGCTCAAGGACATGATGCCGGGCTACGGCGTGAAGCTGGATGAGAATCCGGAACTGGCTGCCGAACTTGAGACGGCCACGGCCAAGGCATTGCAGCTGGAGAGCATTTCCGCCAACCACTGACGCCCGGCATTCCGGCCGGCAGGCCCGGCTGGACGGTCCGGTCCGGTCCGGTCCGCAGGAGTCCGTCAACCCCACAGGAGAGACCCGCGATGTTCCGGCTGGCACAACTTTCATTGGCAAACCGGGCGCTGATCGCGCTGATCACCGTCTTCGCGACGGTGTTCGGCGTGATCACCATGTCATCGCTGAAACAGGAACTCATCCCCTCCATTGAGTTCCCGCAGATCACCGTCCTCTCCGCCATGCCCGGCGCGTCGCCCGAGGTGGTGGACAAACAGGTCAGCGCACCGCTCGAAACCGCCCTGAACGGCGTCGAAGGCCTGGAGTCCACCTCCTCGACGTCACGTAACGGCGTCTCGCAGATCTCCATGGTGTTCACCTACGGGACAAACCTCGACCGCGCCCGGAACCAGATCGACCGCGCCATCTCCAACGCCAAACGCTCCCTGCCGGAGGACGTGCAGCCGCAGGCCATCGCGGGCAGCATCAGCGACTTCCCCATCGTGTTCCTGGCAGTGTCCTCGGACAAGCCCCTCAGCGAACTGAACGCCGACCTGGCACGCCTCTCCGTTCCCCGGCTCCAGAAGATCGACGGCGTCCGGGGAGCCGACGTGACCGGCGGCGCCACCCAGCACATCAAGATCATCCCCCGGCCCGAGGCGATGGTCGCCAAGGGCACCACGATCGAGTCCGTCCGGAACGCCCTCTCCAACAACGGCGCGCTGATCCCGGCCGGGACCATCCAGGAGCAGGGCAAGACGCTATCCCTCCAGATCGGCAGCCCGGTGGATTCCCTGGACGCCATCAAGGCACTCCCCCTGGGCGGAGCCAAGGATGCCGCGACCATCGGCACGGTGGCCGACGTTAGCCTGCAGGATGACGAACGGACCTCCATCACCCGGACCAACGGCCAGGAGACACTGGCGGTGTCCGTGACCAAGAAGCCCGAGGGCGACACCGTGGGAATCTCCCACGCCGTGAACGACTCGTTGGCGGCACTGGAGGCCGAGCTGGGGTCCAACGCAAAGTTCACGGCGGTGTTCGACCAGGCCCCGTTCATCGAGAAGTCCATCAAGGACCTCACCACCGAGGGCCTGCTCGGGCTGGGCTTCGCCGTCGCCGTCATCCTTGTTTTCCTGATGTCAGCCCGCTCCACCCTTGTTACCGCGGTCTCCATTCCGCTGTCGCTGCTGATCACGTTCATTGGCCTGTCCGCGACCGGCTATTCACTGAACATCCTGACCCTGGGCGCGCTGACCATTGCGATCGGCCGCGTGGTGGACGACTCGATTGTGGTGATCGAAAACATCAAGCGCCACCTCAGCTACGGGGAGGAGAAAGTCCCCGCGATCCTCACCGCTATCCGGGAGGTGGCCGGCGCCATCACCGCCTCCACCCTGACCACCGTGGCGGTCTTCCTGCCCATTGCCTTTGTGGGCGAGCTCGCCGGCGAACTCTTCCGGCCCTTCGCCCTGACAGTCACCATGGCGCTGCTGGCATCCCTGCTGGTATCGCTGACCATCGTCCCGGTCCTGGCCTACTGGTTCCTCAAGAGCCCCGCCGGTTCCGCCGCCGCCGGTTCGCCCGCTGCGGGTTCACCCACTGCCCGCGAAACTGCCGCCCGGCTTGCCGCCGCCGCCCGCGCCCAGGCCCAGGACGCCGAACAGAAAAGCCGGCTACAGCGTGCCTACCTCCCCGTCCTCAGCAAGACCCAGAAACACCCGGTGCTGACCCTGGTGGCCGCCGTTCTGGTGCTCGGCGCCACGGCCGCCATGACGCCGCTGCTGTCCACCAACCTCCTCGGCGATTCCGGCCAGAACAGCCTGACTGTCCGCCAATTGATGCCGGCGGGCACAAGCCTGGCCGACACCAGCGCCGCCGCCATCAAGGTCGAGGACGTCCTCCGCGGCATCGAGGGTGTCAAGAATGTCCAGCTCACCTCCGGAAACGCGCAGGCAGGTTTTGCCGCCCTGACGTCTTCCGGAGCCGCCAACTCCACGTTCACGGTGGTGACGGATGAAAAGGCGAATCAGGCGAAGCTCCAGGAAACCGTCCGGGCCGAAGTGGGCAAGGTGGCCGGTTCCGGGAAGATTACCGTCGGCACGCAGCAGGGTGGCTTCGGGACATCCTCTACGGTGGACATCACCATCAAGGCGGCAACGTCCGAGGACCTCCGGACGGCCAGTGACGCCATGGTTCAGGCCATGACCGGCGTGCCGGCGACCAGCGAGGTGGCAACCAACCTCGCGGCCAGCCAGCCGGTGGTCCAGGTCAAGGTTGACCGGGCCAAGACCGCGGCAGCCGGGCTGAACGAGGAACAGGTGGCCGGCGTCCTGGCTGCCACCATCAGCCCCATTCCTGCCGGGACGGTCCGGATCGACACCAACGACTTTCCGGTCCAGATCGGCGAGGGCACCCGGTTTACCAGCATTGATGCAGTGCGCAACATCGCACTCCCTGCATCCGGCTCCCCCGTCACGCTGGGCAGCATCGCGTCCGTGGAACAGGTGGACGTGCCGGTCTCCATAACCGCCAGCAACGGCCAGCGGACCGCCAAAGTGTCAGTCACGCCGTCGGGCTCCAACCTCGGTGCGGTGAACGCGGAGGTGCAGAAGCGCCTCACGGCCGTCAGCCTCCCCGCAGGGGTCACCGCCGAACTCGGCGGCGCCACCACCCAGCAGGCCGAGTCCTTCCAGCAGCTGGGCCTGGCGCTCCTCGCCGCGATCGCGATTGTCTATGTCATTATGGTGGCCACGTTCAAGTCGCTGATCCAGCCCCTGATCCTGCTGGTGTCCGTTCCCTTTGCCGCCACCGGCGCCGTGGCCCTGCTGCTGGCCACGGGCGTTCCCCTGGGCCTGCCGTCGCTGATCGGCATGCTGATGCTGGTGGGCATCGTGGTCACCAACGCCATTGTGCTCATCGATCTCATCAACCAGTACAGGCAGCCACGCGACGGCCGCGGCGGGATGAGCGTGGCGGACGCAATCACCCATGGCGCCAGGCAGCGGCTCCGCCCCATCCTGATGACCGCGCTGGCCACCGTTTTCGCGCTGACACCCATGGCGCTTGGCCTGACCGGGGGCGGCGGCTTCATTTCCCAGCCGCTGGCCGTGGTGGTGATCGGCGGCCTGGTTTCTTCCACGGCGCTGACCCTGGTGCTGGTTCCCGTGCTGTACCGGCTCGTCGAGGGACGGCGGGAAACAAAAGCACTGCTCCGTGCCATGCAGCAGCGCCCGGAGTTTGCGGAAGCCGACGACGTCGATGCCGAGTTCCGCGACTGGACCACCGGCATGGTGCCCCGCGTCACTGGCCGCCGTGCCGCTCCGGGCGACCCCCTGTAACACCTGGAATATTCTCGCCCGGGAGGCGTTATATCCGTCGATACATGCAAATGCATGAAAATCGGGTATAGTGGAAGCAAGCCCAGAGAAGTCCAGGAAACGGAAGGCACACCATGCAGATCGGCGTATTCAGCGTCAGTGACATCACCACTGACCCCACCACCGGCCGGACCCCCACGGAGAACGAACGCATCAAGGCGGCCGTGGCGATCGCCAAAAAAGTCGAGGAAATCGGCATGGATGTCTTCGCCCTCGGCGAGCACCACAACCGCCCGTTCTTCTCGTCCTCGCCCACCACCACGCTCGCGTACATCGCAGCGCAGACCGAGCGGATCACCCTCTCCACCGCCACCACGCTGATCACCACCAACGATCCGGTCAAGATCGCCGAAGACTTCGCCATGCTGCAGCACCTGGCCGACGGCCGCGTGGATCTGGTCCTGGGCCGCGGCAACACCGCTCCGGTGTACCCGTGGTTCGGCAAGAACATCCAGGACGGCGTGGAACTGGCCATCGAGAACTACAGCCTGCTGCGCCGGCTGTGGGACGAGGACACGGTGAACTGGTCCGGCAAGTTCCGCACGCCGCTGCAGAACTTCACCTCCACCCCGCGACCGCTCGACGGCGTGGCCCCCTTTGTGTGGCACGGCTCCATCCGCACGCCGCAGATCGCCGAAGTGGCCGCCTACTACGGCGACGGCTTCTTCGCGAACAACATCTTCTGGCCGAAGGAGCACTACCAGCAGCTGATCGGCATGTACCGTGAGCGCTACGAGCACTACGGCCACGGCAAGGCGGACCAGGCCATCGTGGGCCTCGGCGGGCAGTTTTTTATGCGGAAGAACTCCCAGGACGCCGTGAAGGAATTCCGGCCCTACTTCGATAACGCGCCCGTCTACGGCCACGGCCCGTCGCTGGAGGACTTCACCTCCCAGACACCGCTGACGGTGGGCAGCCCGCAGGAAGTCATCGAAAAGACCCTGACATTCCGCGAGTACTTCGGCGACTACCAGCGCCAGCTGTTCCTGATCGACCACGCAGGCCTGCCCCTGAAGACTGTGCTGGAGCAGCTTGACCTGTTCGGCGAGGAAGTCCTCCCGGTCCTCCGCAAGGAATACGCTGCCCTCAAGCCCGCCCACGTGCCGGATCCGCCCACGCATGCCGGCCGCGTGGCCGCGCTGATGGCTGCACCGGCGCCTGAAACTGCCCCTTCGGAGGCGTGATGGCTGCCAACGGAAACGAATCACCCATCCGCCTGGCGGCGGAAACCTGGGAGTCCCTGTTCCGGGCGCAGGTTGCCGTCATGCGCAGGCTGCAGGCCGGAGCTGCCTTCCGAAAGGTGGCCATCAACGAGTACGACGTCCTGTTCACGCTGTCCCGGTGTCCGTCCGGCTGGCTCCGGCTCAACGAACTTAATGACCACGTCCTGCTGAGCCAGTCGAGCCTCAGCAGGCTGGTTGAGAGGCTGGAAAAGCGCGGCCTTGTGGTCCGGATGGCGGCCCCCGACGACGGCCGCGGCGTGCTGCTGAAGCTCACCGAGGAGGGGTCTGCCCTCCAGAAGGAGATCGGCCGGGAGCACGTGCGGGACATCTCCAGCCTGGTGGGGCCGGCCCTGACGGCTGCCGAGCAGAAGGAACTCCAGCGGCTGACCGAGAAACTCCGGCATTCCGTGGGGGCGCGGCCGGCAAAGTAACTGCCCGGGGAATATCTGGCCGGGAAGTAACTGCCCCGCAGTGGCCGGGCCCTACGGGAACTAGCCCAGCATGACCAGCTTGGCCGGATCTTCCAGAGGCAGCTGGCCGTTGACCACAGCGCTGACGCGCAGCTCGTTCAGCGTGAGGCGCCCGCCCACTGTGGACAGGAATGCGGTGTCCGAGGAGTCCCGGCCGGCGGTGATTCGCAGCATCGACTCCCGCGGGGCCAGCCCCGTGGGGTCGATGACGTGCCAGGCGCCATTGACATGTGCCTCGGCTACCGCGTGGAAATCCATGGGGCTCAGCCCCGGCGCGTACACGGCGGTGAGCCGGGCCGGGACGTCCTTGGAACGCAGCAGGGCGATGGCCAGGTGCGCGAAGTCCCGGCACACTCCCCTGCGGTGCAGGAGGGTTTCCACGGCGCCGTCAGTTCCCCTGGAGGACCCGCTGATGTACCGCAATTCCCCGAAGACCCAGCTCCGCACGGCCTGGAGCAGTTCGGCGCCGTGCAAGCCGCCGAATTCGGCATAGGCCGTGGGCAGGAGCCGGTCCGACTCCGCGTAGCGGCTTGGCCGCACGTAGCGGATGAGCTCAGCCAGGGTGGCTTCTTCGGGAACGGCCTGCCCGGCCACCGTCGCTGAGTACTCAACGGTGACCTCTGCGGGTTCAGTGAGCTCCATGTAGTGCAGGCGGCCGCCATGATGGTCCGTGAGTTCCTGCAACGGAACCGGCTGACCGTCGGCCGTGACAGCCAGGGATTCATCAAACGAGGTGTAGCCGGGATTCCTGGCCACGGCGATGGCCAGGGCTGCCTTCGTGTCGGCGATGGTCCTGAAAACCATACGTGCTGAAACGGTGCGTTCCATGTATCTCCGGGGTGTGAGGTAGTGGCAGAACTTCCCGCGCTGGCCCGTGGTTGAAGGGCCAGGGGCAGGACTAGTTTTTGATCTCCAGAGACATTAGCATCCGTTGGACGTTCGCGAATTCCGAGCTCTCGTCCACGTACTTTTCGGCCTGTCCCAGGGTGTCAAACGCCTTCGCGGGGGCCACCTTCTCATCCGGGGCGAAGGCCTTCAGGACTCCGAGGTCACCGAACGAGTAGTCTCCTTTTCCTGCCGGGCCACGGACCACATTCCGCAGTTCGCAGGCCTGGCCGTCAGCCCCGCCCACAATGTTGGTGATGCCGTAGGAACCGAAGTAGCGGTAGCCCTGGATGACGCGGAACACCACGTGCGGGGTGATAATGCCTTCCCCCGTCAGGCCGGGAAGCTCCACCGGCACGCTGCTGATCACAACGTACGGTTTCCGGGCAGTCTCGGGGCACTCCGACAACGACGGCGGCAGTCCTGTCCGCAGCGTGGCCACCACCGTGCCGTCCGGCTTTTTCACCTCGATCTTCAGGGCACCCGGCAATGTCCCGTCCTCGGGCGTGACGGACTGGGCGATCCATTCCTCCGGCAGGTCGAAGCTGACAGTCTTCGCCGGATCGGTAAAGGTCTTCCAGGCAGCAGCTGTTGCGGCCGGGCCGGGTGCTGCGGACGTCGGGGCGCCCGCGGTGGCAGAAGGATCCGACGACGGGGACCCGGTAGCGCCGGCGGTTGAGCCCGTGCTGGCGCCAGGGCTGGCCGATGTCTCCGGCTGCGCTGTCCACGCCGAATCGCTGTTACCAGGCGCGCTGCAGCCGGCCGCCAGGCCACCGGCCATCAGCAGCGCTACCATCCGCACGCCCCACATTGCCGCCTTGTGTGTCATGCAGCCAGCCTATCGGCGGGCGACGGTGGGCAAGGGCCGGAGCCTCGTGTCGCCGTCGGACATTCCCCGCGCGCAAGGGACTAGGCTGGTGCCTATGGCGGATGAGCAGTACGGCGCGGACCTTGAGAGCCTGGCGGACATCTCCGCCATCGACATTGCGGACTGGCGGCTGCGGACGTTTGCCCTGTACGACACGGTACGGAAGGTTGCCGCTGAAGATCCGGCGGAGGCCCATTCCCTGTGGCGGCATGAACGCGACCGGATGTTCGCAACGCATCCGGCCTCGGCCCTCAGCGCCAGGGACAAAGCGCAGTTCTCCGGCCTGAAGACGGCCGATTACGATCCCATCTACCGCTTCTATGTGCCGCTGACCCTTGAGGGAGCCGGCCGGGAAATGACCGTGGAAACCGCCACCGACGGCGTGGTCCGGTTTGTCCGGTTGGGCACGTTCGATCTTCCCGAACTCGGCCAGCTCGGCGTGTGGAAGCTGCACGGCTATGGCGGCGGGATCTTCGTTCCGTTCCGCGACGCCACGGCCGGCCAGCCGGGGGGAACCTACGGCGCCGGCCGGTACCTCCTGGACACCATCAAGGGCGCGTTCCACGGGGTCCACGGCTCGGGGGCGGACGCGGAGTTTGTCCTGGACTTCAACTTTGCCTACAACCCGTCCTGCGCCTACAACGAGGCCTGGTCCTGCCCGCTGCCCGGCCCGTCCAACCGCCTGGCCGTGGAGATCCCGGTGGGCGAGCTGTACTGAGCCTGCCGGCCGGAGGACGTAGGATGTCATCATGACTGCCAGCGCTCCCCGCCGCCTTGCCCGTGTCCGCCCCCTGTCCCCGGCTGTGGCCGACGAGCACTTCTTCGTGGCCAATGACGCCCCGGACTTCGGCTCCGACGCCGGCCGGTCCTGGACAGTCGTTGAATCCCCTTTTGGGGCGTCCCGTCCCAATGCCAATTACCCGGCCCGGCCCGGCTGGGAAGCCGGCACAGCAGTAGACCAGGACTCGTTCACGTTCCTGGCGCCGTCGGTCCCCCTCAACGTCTTCGGCATGGCGCACAACACCGGCCAGGCAAGCCGGGGCCTCCCGCCGCAGGCCTTCCACAAGGCGGCCTCCAGCGTGATCGGCCCGGGCGAGGCCATCGAGCTGAGCTCCACGGTGGGTTACGTTGACCCGGAAGCCGAACTGACCGTCGTCGTCGGCCGTTCTGTCCGCGGCCTTACGCTGGAGACCGCCCGCAGCGCCATCCTGGGCTTCACCATCGGCAACGACGTCTCGGCGCGCGATCTGCAGAAATCGGACGAGCTGTGGATCAGCGCCAAGAGCCAGGACACTTTCACCCCCGTGGGGCCGTGGATCGTGACGGACCTCGACGACTCGGACCTGTCCATCAGCATCGTCCACAACGGCACCGAGCTGCAGGCCGCCCGCAGCACCGATCTCGGCTGGAAGGTGGACGAAATCCTCGTGTACCTCAGCTCCTTTATGACCCTGCAGGCCGGCGATCTGGTCCTGACCGGCTTCCCGGCGGAGTGTGCCCGCATTCACCCCGGGGACACAGTGGTGTGCCGCGTGGAGGGCATCGGCGAGCTCAGCAACCCGGTCACGGCGGCGTCCTGGGAGGAAACCCCCGCCTGACATGTGTCAGGCTTGACGCATGGAATCCCCTGCTGCGCCCGCCGCCCAGCTGACGCAGCAGCCCACGCGCGGTGCGCCGGCCACCAAGCATTACCGCGGAATCTTCAGATTTCCGCTGGTGCGGCAGCTCCTCCGCTTCACGGGCGTCGGCATCATCTGCACGGCAACGTCCCTGGCGCTCTATGCGTTGCTGCGGCCCTGGCTGGGACCGCAGTTGGCCAACGCGGCCGCCCTGGTGCTGACGTCTTTGATGAACACGGCACTGAACCGCAGGCTGACGTTCAAGATCTCCGGGCAGCGCCGGATGGCCCGCGACCACCTCAACGGCATGATCGTCATCGCCGTGGCGCTGGTTATCACAGGCGGCAGCCTGGGCGTGCTGCACTGGCTGCACCCGGACGCCACCGTGTCCGATGAGCTGTGGACCACCACCCTGTCTGGCTTCGCGGCCACCGCCGTGCGGTTCACGATGCTGCGGCACTGGATCTTCCGCCGCGCCCGCCACATCTAGCGGCCGAGGGTCCGGACGCTCCCGACGGCGGTGCCCACGGCCGCCGCCGCCTGCTCCAGTTCCTCGGATGTCACCGCTGAGGTGAAACTGAACCGCACAGCGGTCTGAGCGACCTCGGCGTCGTAGCCCAGCGCGGTCAGCACCGGCGACGGCGCATCCGAGCCGGCGGCGCACGCCGAACCGCTTGAGCACACCACGCCCTGCCGCTCCAGCTCCAAGAGCACGGATTCGCCGCTGGTGCCGGGGAAGCAGAACGACGCTACTGACGGCAGCCGCTCCGTGCGGTGCCCGGTGAGCAGGGCTCCCGGGACAGTGTCCAGGATGGTGGCGATGAAGTCTTCGCGGAGCCCTGCCACTCGGGCGGCCAGTTCCGGCCGTTCGGCGTGGGCGAGCGTCAGGGCGGTGGCCAGCGCCACCGCTCCTGCCACGTTTTCGGTCCCCGACCGCCGGCCGCGTTCCTGCCCGCCGCCGTGCACCAGGGGTTCGACGCGGGTCCGGCCGCGGACGTACAGCACGCCGCAGCCTTTGGGCGCGCCGAGCTTGTGGCCGGAAATGCTCAGGGCATCCACTCCCAGCGCCTTGACATCCAGGGGCAGCCAGCCGGCGGCCTGGACGGCGTCTGTATGGAACGGGATGCCCTTCGCGGTGGCCGCTGCAGCCAGTTCCGCAACCGGCTGGATGGTGCCCACCTCGTTGTTCGCGTACATGATGCTGACCAGAGCGGTCTCCGGCCGGAGCGCGGCTGCGAGCGCCTCAGGCGTCACCCGGCCGGCGCTGTCCACCGGAACCACATCCACGGTGAACCCGTGGAACCGCTCCAGATACCGTGCGGACTCCTCCACGGCGGGGTGTTCGACGGCGCTGATCACCACGCGGTTGAGCCTCGGGTCCGCGGCCTGCCGTGCCAGGGCGATGCCCTTGAGCGCGAGGTTGTCCGCCTCCGTTCCGCCGGAGGTGAAGGTGACCTCGCCCGGGCGGCAGCCGAGCACCTTGGCCACGGCGGTGCGGGCGCCTGCGAGCGCAGCCGCAGCGGCCTCGCCCAGGGTGTGGTGGCTGGAGGGGTTGCCGAACTCGCCGCTCAGATAGGGCCACATGGCCTCGAGGACTTCGCGGCGGACAGGCGTGGTGGCGGCGGCGTCGAGGAAGATCATGGCGGTGTCAGCCGGCCCTCAGTTCGACGTCCAGCCCCAGGTCCAGGGCAGCCACGCTGTGGGTGAGGCCGCCGATGGAGATGACGTCCACGCCCGCGGCCGCGATGTCCGCCACGGTGCCGAGGTTGACGTTGCCACTGGCTTCCACGATGGCGCGGCCGGCCACCTGCTTGACGCCTGCACGGAGCTCCTCGAGGGTGAAGTTGTCCAGCATGATGGTGTCCACGCCTGCTGCGAGAACAGGCTCGATCTGCTCGGCGCTGTCCACCTCCACTTCGAAGTGCGTGGTGTGCCCCAGCTGGGCCCTGGCCGCGACAAGCAGGGCGGTGAGCTTGGCGGGGTCGCCGCCGGTCATGACGGCCAGGTGGTTGTCCTTGGCCAGCACGGCGTCGGAGAGGCTGTAGCGGTGGTTCGCTCCCCCGCCGCAGCGCACCGCGTAGCGCTCCAGCACGCGCAGGCCGGGGGTGGTCTTGCGGGTATCGGTGATGCGCGCTTTGGTACCTTCGACAAGCTCTACGAATTCCGCGGTCTTGGTGGCGATGGCGCTCATGCGCTGGACCAGGTTCAGCCCGACCCGTTCGGCCAGCAGCACGGAGCGGGCGCTGCCCCTCACCCGTGCGAGATGGGTTCCGGCGATGAACGCTTCACCGTCTGCAAGCAACAACTTCACATCCGTCTCCGGATCAATGAGCTTCATGGCGTCGCGGAACACCGTTCCACCGCTGAAGATGCCGGGCACGCGGGCGTTGAGCACTGCCGTGGCGCGGGCGTCAGCCGGGATCAGCAGTTGGGAGGTGATGTCGCCGCTGGGCGCGTCCTCGGCAAAGGCCCGCTCCAGGATGTCCCGGACGGGTGCTGCGGGGAGGGTCAGGCTAGTCATTAACGAGGCTCGCTTTCCGGCTCATGGTGTAACGCTTGTCAAAATGTTCGACGGCGGCATCCGCGGGCACGCTGTCGCTGCGGTAATGCGCCCCCAAGGATTCCCGCCGCTCCCGCGCGGCATGCACCAGCAGCTGCGAAGCCAACAAAAGATTGGCATCCTCATGCTCCCGAGGATCGAAGGAATCAGGAACACTCTCAGAGGGTTCGACGACGGCCCAGGAGCCAAGAGTGGCCCCCGCCTCCCGCAACAACGACCCATTCCGGATCACCCCAGCGTTAGCAGTCATCAACCGCCGAAGCGCCACTCGGGAAAACGGCACCGCCTCACCAAACGACGTCTCGCGAGGACCAGGTGCCGGGACCGTTTCAAGCTGCCAGGGAATGGACGCTGACGCGCCGTTGAACGGTGCTCCCGTAGCGTGCGCGGCCTCCACGAAGTCGTGGGACAGCGGTGCGGAAGCGTGCGTCAAGGGGAGGCCGCCCGCGGCCGAGACAGCACGCGGAGCATCGGTGTCCCACGACGGAACGTGCCCAAGGAACGCAGCAACGGCCCGCCGCCCAAAGACCAAGCCTTCAAGAAGGGAGTTGCTGGCAAGCCGGTTAGCCCCCTGGACGCCGGTGCAAGCAACCTCACCGGCGGCAAGCAACCCAGGCACCGAGGTCCGCCCGTAGAGGTCGGTAAGGACCCCACCCATCCAGTAGTGCGCGGCTGGTGCCACGGGGACGGGTTCGCGGGTCCAGTCGACGCCGGCTTCGCGGGTGCGTTGGGTGATGGTGGGGAAGCGCTTGGCCAGGTAGCCCTCGCCCCGCCGGGCCTCGACCACCATGGCGTCAAGGAATACGTGCCCGTTGGGATCCCCAAGGGTCGCGAGGTGCAGGGCGATGCTGCGGGCGACGACGTCGCGCGGGGCGAGCTCCGCGTCGACGTGATAGGCGGGCATAAAACGTTCGCCGTTAGCGTCCAGCAGGATGGCGCCTTCGCCGCGGACGGCTTCGGAAATCAGGAGCGGTTCGGTGCCGTTGCCGGCTGCCTCAAGGGCATCGGCCGGCAGCACCATGCAGGTGGGGTGGAACTGGAAGAACTCCAGGTCCGCCACGGCGGCTCCGGCCCGCCAGGCGAGCGCCAGCCCGTCGGCAGTTGCCACGGCAGGGTTGGTGGTCTGGGCGAACAGCTGGCCCGCTCCCCCGGTGGCCAGGAGTACGGCATCGCCGTGGACGCCGAGTTCCCGCCCGTCGTGGAGGAAATTCACACCCGCCACGCGGCCTTCGGTCTGCGACAAGGACGTGACCTGGGCGTGCCCGATGACCTGGATCCGGCCAGCGGCCTGCGCATCCAGGACGGTCCTGATAAGTGCCCTGGCCACACCGGCACCGGTGGCATCGCCGCCGGCGTGCAGGATCCGCGGCGCGGAATGGGCGGCTTCGAGCCCGAGCGAGGGGTCGCCGTCGTCGTCCATGTCGAAACGCACGCCGAAGCGTTCCAAGCCGGCGATATCCAGGCGGGCCTCCGTGCAGAGGACGCGGACAGCCTCCTCGTCGCAGTGCCCGGCCCCGGCCTTCAGTGTGTCTGCGATGTGCGCGGCCACAGTGTCCCCGGGCGCGGGTTCGTCGAGGACGGCGGAGATGCCACCCTGGGCGTAGTACGTGTTGCTGTCCGCGAGCGCGCCCTTGGTCAGCAGCACCACTTCGGCGCCGGCGTCGGCGGCCAGCAACGCGGAGTACAGTCCTGCGATGCCGCTCCCGACGACGATCAGCCGCCGGGGTGCCGGACCACCGGCTGGGCTCTCTGCGCTCATGTGGGGCTCGTTTCGGTTTCCGGGGTTACAGGAGGTGGACTACAGCGGACGGGCTACAGCGGACGCGAGGCGAGCATACGCTCGAGCGCGGTCTTGGCGTTGTCCTGGACGGAATCGTCCACGCTGATGCGGTTGACGATGCGGCCTTCGACGAGTTCCTCCAGGACCCAGGCGAGGTAGCCGGGGTGGATGCGGTACATCGTGGAGCAGGGGCAGATCACCGGGTCCAGGCAGAAGATGGTGTGCTGGGGGTATTCTGCGGCGAGCCGGTTCACCATGTTGACCTCCGTGCCGATCGCGAACGTGGTCGGTTCGGTGGCGGCTGCGATGGCCTTCTTGATGAAGTCGGTGGAGCCGGCGGAATCGGCGGCGTCCACCACCTCCATAGGGCACTCGGGGTGCACAATCACGTTGACGCCGGGGAACTCGGCGCGGGCCTTTTCGATCTGACCCACGTTGAAACGCTTGTGGACCGAGCAGAAGCCGTGCCAGAGGATCACGCGGGAATCGAGCAGGGCCTGTTCGTCGTTGCCGCCCAGTTCCTTGCGCGGGTTCCACATGGGCATCTGCTCCAGCGGCACACCCATGGCTTTGGCGGTGTTGCGGCCCAGGTGCTGGTCGGGGAAGAAGAGGACCCGCTGGCCGCGTTCGAAGGCCCATTCCAGGACCACTTTGGCGTTGGAGGAGGTGCAGACGATGCCGCCGTTCCGGCCGCAGAAAGCCTTCAGGGCGGCCGAGGAATTCATGTAGGTGACCGGAATGACCGGAACCCTCCCCTCGGCATCGGCCTCGGTACCGAAAATCTCTTCGAGCTGTTCCCAGCATTCCTCGACGGAGTCGGTGTCCGCCATGTCCGCCATGGAGCAGCCGGCGGCGAGGTTGGGCAGGATGACGGCCTGTTCCGGGGTGGAGAGGATGTCCGCGGTCTCGGCCATGAAGTGCACGCCGCAGAAGATGATGGCCTCAGCGTCGGGCCGGGTGAGGGCGGCATTGGCCAGTTGGAAGGAGTCGCCCACAAAGTCGGCGTACTGGATGACTTCGTCGCGCTGGTAGAAGTGGCCCAGGATCACTGCCCGGTCCCCGAGCTTATCCTTGGCCGCCCGGATGCGGACATCGAGCTCGGCATCGCTGGCGAGCTTGTATTCCTCCGGCAGCTGGCCCTGGCGCGGCGTGGCGGCCGGGGCAACGTCCGCGCTGGAGGCGCCGGGTCCGTAGGCAGGGGCACCCGCGAGGGCTTCGGCAAGGTCGTATTCCCACGGGCCCTTGGCGAGCGCCGGGCTGCAGGTGGATGCTGTTTTGCCTGCTGCCGTGCTGCGGGCCGCGCTTTCGGCTTGTTCGCGCGTGATCAGCTGGATGGCTGTGTTGACGCTGCTCATGGTGTGCTCCTGTTATCGGGGTCAAGGCCGGGACGGCCGGTGAAGCGGTAAAGACGTGGCGGGCGGTGCTTGCCGCCCTGGAGGTATTCGCCGGTTTCTTCGATCTCCGGCGTGGATGTGAGCTGGCGGCGGAAGTTGGCCGGGTCCAGCCGGGTGTCCAGGACGGCTTCATAAACCTCCCGGACCTGGGCGAGCGTGAAGTACTCCCCCAGGAAGTGGTAGGCCACGGAACCGTAGGCCAGCTTGTTCCGCAGGCGCCGGAGCGCGTACTCAACAATGGCGTTGTGGTCGAAGGCCAGGTCCCCCACCTTGTCTGCCCTGAACCACTTCACGTTCTCCGATTCGTCGGCCAGGGCGGCCTCGGTGGGCTGGACCAGCGCCCAGTACACGATCGACACCACGCGCTGGGTGGGTGAGCGGTGCAGCCCGCCGAACGCGTAGAGCTGCTCCAGGTAGCTCGGCGTGAGTCCGGTGGTTTCCCGGAGGTTCCGGGATGCTGCATCCTGCAGGGATTCAACATGCGTGAGCGGTCCGCCAGGGAGGGCCCAAAGATCCTTGTACGGTTCACGGATCCTGCGGACCAAGGGAAGCCAAAGGGTAGGCCGGCCAGAGGATTCGCTGGGCCGCAAGGCAAAGATGACGGTGGAGATGGCGAGCGAGGGGGCTGCGGTGGCCCGCTCGGAGACGTTCGCTGAGCTGCTGTACACGGTCACTCACCCGCTCCCTGCTTCTGGGCGTCATTGCCATCACTTAGTTATAGTCATTTTGACTAGAACTGATTCTACGGCCCCGTTCCTCTGATTCAAAATGTTTCGCCGCCCCACGCGAGTGGACGAGGGGTCCTTGGGCTGGTCTCGGGAGACCTTACGCCGGCTGCCTGGCGGCTGCGGCTTCGAGCAGGTTCAGTGTCCTGCCCTGGAAGGTCCTGCCCTGGAAGTGGGTGTTAAGGACAATCACGGACGACACGCGGAGCACGGTCCTGGTGGCGATCATCGCATCCAGAACACGCTGCAGGTCCGGATTGGACCGCGCGGCGATCCTCGCCATGAGGTCCGAACTGCCCGAAACGGTGTGGACCTCGATCAGTTCCGGGATCGCGGCCAGCGCCTCGGCCACGCGTCGTGGCCCAGGTCCTGGTTGATGGTCAGTGAGCAGAAGGCCACCACCGGGAAGCCGAATTTTGCCGGGTCAGCCCGGGGCACCCACGAGCTGATCACGCCGGTCTCCGCCATCCTGTCCAGCCGCAATTGGACGGTGGCGCGGGCGACTCCCAGGACCCTCGAAGCCTCCAGCACCGAGCCCCGCGGAGTGTCAGTAAGGAATCGGACAATTTTGGCATCCAGGGCATCCACCTTCATACAATCCCCTTCATGTACCGCCATGGGGTAAGCAAGTTGCTAACCAATAATCGTCCGAGTGATTCAAAGTGCCGTTATCGTTCCACAACCCCTGCCCGCGGGCCAGCGACTTAGGCGGTAAATTCAAGTGGTCCCCGCGGGGGCACCACCCCAATCCCAAGAAGGTTCACAGGCATGACATTGAAGTCCACGGCAGTGCGGCCGAAATCCCACCTCGGCTACTCCATGAAACCCCGGCAGCTCACTATGATGGGGTTGGGCAGCGCCATCGGCGCCGGCCTGTTCCTGGGTTCGGGGGCCGGCATCCAGGCCGCGGGGCCCGCCGTGCTGATCTCGTACCTGGTCGCCGGGACACTGATCATCCTGGTGATGTGGGCACTCGGCGAGATGGCCGCTGCGAATCCCACCAGCGGCGCGTTCTCCGTTTACGCCGAGCGGGCGCTCGGAAAAACCGCCGGCGCCACCGTGGGCTGGCTGTGGTGGCTCCAGCTGGTGGTGGTCATCGCCGCGGAAGCCCTGGGCGCAGCGGGCCTGCTGTTCTCCGTCTGGCCGGTTATCCCCGCCTGGGCCCTGGCATTCATCTTTATGGTTGTGTTTACGGCCATCAACCTGACGGGCGTCAAGAACTTCGGCGAGTTCGAATTCTGGTTTGCCATCCTGAAGGTTGCCGCCATTGTGGCGTTCCTGGCCGTGGGGGCGGCCCTGCTGCTGGGTCTCCTGCCCGATGTAGCTTCGCCAGGACTCGCTAACATCACCACTGATTTTGCCCCCGCCGGGCTTGGCGGCATCGCCACGGCATTGTTCGTGGTGATCTTCGCCTTCGGCGGAACCGAGATCGTGGCCGTGGCCGCCGCGGAAACGGAGGATCCGGAGCACAGCGTGGGCAAGGCGATCCGGACGGTGTTGTGGCGCATCCTGGTCTTCTATATCGGATCGGTTTTTGTCATCGCGGCCGTCCTGCCGGTCTCCTCCGAAGGACTCGCCTCGCCATTTGCCGGCGTGCTCGACGCGGCCCGGATCCCGGGCGCCGGCACGGCGATCACCCTGGTTGCCGTCGTCGCGCTTCTCTCTGCACTGAACGCCAACCTCTATGGCGCGTCCCGCATGGTGTACTCGCTCGCCGAACGCGGCGAGGCTCCCCGGTTCCTGGCCAGGCTCAGCGGCTCCAGCGTGCCCATGGTGGCGGTGGGCGTGTCCGTGGCGTTCGGTTTCTTCGCCACGGTTCTGGAGCTGCTGTTCCCGGACCGGATCCTGCCAGCCCTGTTCCAGCTGGTCGGATCCACGTGCCTGGTGGTCTGGGGCACTGCCCTTGTTTCGCAGCTGATCCTCCGGCGCCGTGCGGACCGGGAAGGTGCCGAACTTCCGCTGCGGATGAAGGGTTTCCCGGGCCTGACTATCTTCGGGCTGGTCCTCCTGGGCCTGATCTTCGCCGTCGGCTTCAGCGCGGAGAGCAGCCGCGGACAGCTGCTCAGCACGTTCGTTCTGGTCGCCTGCCTCGCGGCAGCCTGCTGGCTCGGCGCCCGGCTCACGAAGTCCCGCCACACACCAAAGTAGCTCGCAGTTAACGTCGCCATTTCGGTTTATGGCGACGTTAACTGCCAGCCAGTTGGGTGAGGAGCGACCGTGCTTGACTGCCTGGTTTCACCCGGCGATCAGGTGGAGCGTAACCAGCCGCTGGTGGAGGAGGAAACCAGCAAATCCGCTGTTGAACTGCCCAGTCCGCAGGCAGGTAAAGTGGTCCGTATCTTCGGTGGGGCAGGCGACAGGATCAATGTCGGCGAACCCCTGATCGTATTCGAGGTACCGGACAACACTGCCGGAATCGTGGGCACGGTCCCGAAGGACGAGGCACCGACGCGCCGGGTCCGCCTGAGCGCCGTACTTGATGAGGACTGACAGCATGAGCGGCAGGCACACAGGCGAGATGCATTCCCACACCGTTGAGGGCACTGACCCCCAACTTTTTGTGGAGGTGCACGACCCCCAGAACGACGCCGGACTGCGCCCTGTGCTGCTGCTGCACGGCTTCTCCTCTTCCAGCAAGCTCAACTGGCATGACACCGGCTGGGTGGCGGCCCTGCTGGAGGCTGGCCGCCGCGTCATCACCGTGGACCTGCCAGGACACGGCCGCAGCGGCGCCCCCGAGGACATGGACTCCTACTCCCCCAGCCGGATCCGCGCGGATCTGCTGCAGATAGCGTTCGACGCCGGCGTGCGGCCATTGCACGACGGTGACCCCACCAGCGGGGTGGACGTTGTGGGCTATTCCCTGGGCGCCCGGCTCGCCTGGGAATTCGGCGCCACCCAGCCCGAGATCGTCCACCGCCTGGTCCTGGGCGGACCGAACATCGCCGATCCGCTGGCAGCCTTTGACCTCATCGCCGCGCAGAACTACCTCGCCGACGGAACCCCCATCGCGGACGAGTCCACGGCCGGCCTGCTCAAGATGGCCATGCTCCTGCCGAGCAACAACATCTTCGCGCTGCTGTCCCTGGTGGATGCCATCAAGGCCGAGCCCTTCGATCCCGCCGAAGCCGTACCCCACATGCCGATGCTCCTTGTGGCCGGCGACCAGGACGAACGTGCGGCCACCATGCCGCAGCTTGCCGCACTCGGAATCCGGGCAGGGTCCATGGCTGAACAGCTGACGTTGCCTGGCCGCAACCACACCAACGCCATCACCAGCCGGGCTTTCAAACAAGGCGCCATCGCTTTCCTGGGGGTCTGACCACTGCGCGGCCGATCCCTGCGCGGCTGATCCCTGACGGGGATTTCATAGCTCCCGCATAGGTTCCGCTGCGTGCTGGTGGTTTTCACGAAGGGTACCGACCTGAGCGACATCCCTGAACGGACTGTTGTGATCCAGGAAATCACCAAGGCTGTTACCGCCGCCCCCTCGTAACTGAGCAGCAGTGTGAGGAAGTATCCCCGGTTCCCGGCGCGGCAGCAGAAGGTAGGCTGGAAGCGTGGCGGAGACTGCCGGAGAGGGAACAATGAGCACGCGTTTTGAAGACCGCACCGATGCCGGTGAACGGCTGGCGGCGGTGCTCACGCAGTTCCGGGAACGCCCCGACACCATCGTCCTGGGGCTGGCCCGCGGCGGCATCCCTGTGGCCGCCGCGGCTGCCAAGGCCCTGTACCTGCCACTCGGCGCCGTTCTGGTCCGGAAACTCGGCATCCCCGGCCACGACGAAACAGCGTTCGGTGCGCTGGCCTGGTCGGGAGGCCGGATAGTGCGCCTGCTCAACCGTCCCTTGATCACCCGCATTCTGGACCACGGCGTCCGCCAGGAGTGGCTGGACGAAGTGGAGAAACGCGAGAGGGCCGAGCTGCTCCGCCGGGCCGCGACTTACCCGGGGATCAGCAACGACCTCACCGGTCAAACAGTTCTACTGATCGACGACGGCCTGGCCACCGGAGCCACCATGCGCGCTGCCGCCGAGGCAGCCCGTTCCGGTGGTGCGGCACGCGTCGTCGCCGCAGCGCCGGTGGGTTCGGTGGAAGCCTACACGGCCGTGTCGCGGGTGTGCGACGCCGTGCTGTGCCTGCATCTGCCTGGCAAATTCCGCGCCGTTGGCAGCTTCTACCGGCACTTCGAACAATTGACCGATGAGGACGCCATCAGCCTGCTGAACCAGTAGGCCCGACGGCAACACCGGGCCCGGAAAGCCAAACGGCGGGTCCAGGCCAGATGGCCCGAGCCCGCCGTTCTGCGATGCGTACAACTTTAGTGGTGGCTGCTGACGCCGAGCGGGTTGCCCTTCGTCTCCTTGGCAAGCACAACCCCGACAGCCGAAATCACGCA
Source organism: Pseudarthrobacter sp. (assembly GCF_036675385.1). Taxonomy (NCBI): domain Bacteria; kingdom Bacillati; phylum Actinomycetota; class Actinomycetes; order Micrococcales; family Micrococcaceae; genus Pseudarthrobacter; species Pseudarthrobacter sp. The sequence continues at coordinate 22,516 of NZ_JAKFFD010000130.1, forward strand.
CAGGATCATGATGTAGATGCCGATGGATCCGGTCCATTTGGTGCTCTGCAGCAGAGTCTCGGCAATGGTTGCGGCGAAAGCACCACCCAGGATCGCACCGAACGCGTACCCGATGGAGATGCCCGAGTAGCGGACATTGGCCGGGAACATCTCGGCGTACATCGCCGACATGGGGCCGTAGGAGAGACCGAGTCCGATGGTCAGGACGAAGAGCGCCACGCCGTAAAGCCAGATGTTCCTGGTGTCGATCAGGGCAAACATCGGGATCATCCAGACGAAGATGATCGCGTACCCGATCAGGAACGTCTTGACCCGGCCGATCCGGTCTGAGAGCCAGCCGCCGGCGAGCGTGAAGATCAGCCAGCCGAAGGAGGCGAGGGTGGTGGCGAGCAGGATTTCCGGGACCGCCATCTTCAGCGTCCTGGTGGCGTAGGAGATGAAGAAAGCGATCAACAGGTAGCCAGCGGCATTGTTGCCGATGAAGATCATGGTCGAGTAGAGCACGGGCCTCTTATGGTTACGAATGAGCTCACTGAGGGGCGCCCTGCTTTCGGCCTTTCGGGCCGCCATCTCCTGGAAGACGGGGCTCTCGGCCACGGCCCGCCGGATCAGGTATCCCACCACAATCAGCACGATGGACAGCAGGAACGGAACCCGCCAGCCCCACGAAGCAAAGTCTTCCTTGGACATGTTCGAGTTGAGTATGAAGAGCAGGCCGGTGGCCAGGATCATGCCGACCGGGACGCCGATCTGCGGGTACGCGCCGAACACGCCGCGCCGGCTCTTGGGGGCGTGCTCCACTGCCATCAGGGCAGCGCCGCCCCATTCACCGCCGGCGGAGAAGCCCTGGGCAATGCGGAGGATGATCAGCAGGATGGGGGCCCAGACGCCGATCTGCGCGTAGGTCGGCAGCATGCCGATCAGGGAGGTGGCTGCGCCCATCATCAGGAGCGTGAAGACCAGCATGGCCTTGCGTCCGAGCCGGTCACCGAGGTGGCCAGCAACCACTGCACCCAGCGGGCGGAACAGGAAGCTGATGCCGATCAGCGCGAAGGACAGGATCTGGGCCAGGCCCGGATTGGATTCGTTCAGCGGAGCCAGGAACAGCGGGGACAGCAGGGTACCCGTCAGTTGGGCGAAGATGAAGAAGTCGTACCACTCGATGGTGGTGCCGACCAGCGTTGCTGCGAGGACCTTGCGTTCCTCGTGCTTGCTGCTCGGGCCCGCCTCGGAATCGACGCGTGAAGTTTCGGTCATTGGAACTCCGTGGCTTGGGGCAGCCTGGTTGGGGATAACGGCTGCCGACGGTGGATTAAGGCCGTCCGATTTACTGATCGAACGGTCAGTTAGTATGACGTTACGCGAAGATGTGATGAAACGCACTATTTTTCTTGATTCTCCGCGCGGATCAGTTCAGTCCGAGTGTTGGAAGCCCCGTCACGGCACCCGGGCAGCGCCCGTGCAGCCGCCTAGGATGGGACGCATGACGCCTACCGCAGTCCCCGCCGGAGCAGCTCAGGCTTCGCCGTCCCAGACCCTGTCGCGCGGAATCCGTGCGCTGGAAATCCTGGCGGCCGCGGAGACTCCCTTGACCATTGCGGAACTTGCCGACGCCATGGGCGTTCACCGTTCCGTGGCCTACCGGATCCTGCGGACACTGGAGGACCATTCCTTGCTGGTGCGCGATGACGCGGGCAGAGTCCAGCCGGGGCCCGGGCTGGCTGTCCTGGCACGGGGGGTTGCCCGCAACCTGCAGACGGCCGCACTGCCGGAACTGACGCAACTCGCGAATGCCCTGACCATGAGTGCCTTTGTGGCCGTCTGGGACCGCGATGACTGCGTCACGCTGGTCACCGTGGACCCGCGGCATACCGGGGCCGCCATCGTCCAGCACCCCGGCTCCCGGCATCCCATCAGCGCCGGTGCCCCTGGCATTGCGATCCAGTCCGCCTATTCAGAAGCTGAGTGGCATGCGGCAGCCCCGGGAATCCCCTACCGGCCCGAGGCGGGAACCGCGCGGCAGCTGGGCTATGCCGCCAGCCACGATGAAGTCATCGCCGGAGTCTCCTCCGTGGCAGTTCCGGTCATGATCCCTGCCGGCCGGCCGGCCGCGCTGGCCGTCGTCTATATCCGGGCAGCCCAGAATCCTGACGAAATCGCCGCTGCGCTGGTGGCGGGTGCCGCGCGCATAGAGGCCCAGCTGGGCTGACCGTTGCACACGCCGCCTGGCGGCGACCAGCGCCCGGCGTCGATCAGTGGCGTTTGCGGAGAATGACGGCGGCCGCGGCACCAAGCACCAGCAGGCCGCCGGCGGCAATCACCGGCACAATGAAGGCGGCGTGGTATCCGTGGTCCTGCGCCAGCTGGCCACCAACGGCGGCCCCCAGTGCGGTGCCCGCCACGATCCCGCTTGCCAGAGCTGTCATGACGGTCCCCAGCCTTTCCACCGGCGCCACCAGGCCTCCGATCGCGAAGACTGTGACCATCACGGGGCCCACGGGCAATCCCAGGACCAGAAGCACCGCAATCATGCCGCCCAACGATCCGGGCACGAGCAGCAACAACGCGAGCACCGTCATGAGTGCCGCGCTGACCAGCCACCGGCCGGCGGGAGTGAAGCGCTGGGGCCAGTACGCCACGGACAGGGCTGCGGCGGCGGAACTCAGTCCCATGACCGCATACAGCAGTCCGGCGATCTCCGAGGTGGCGAAGCTGGCGGAGAAGGAGCTCAAAGCCGTCTGGGTGGACCCGAAGAAAGCGCCCATGGCCACCATCGCCAGGACGGGCAGTGCGACGGCGGCGGGAATCCTCGCAGCCTTGCGCGAAGCTGCCGAGCCCCGGTTCAGGGGAACCGCCTTGTGGGTGGAGTGCACGGCAAAGGCGGGCACCAGCGTGATGGTCATGGCTGCGGCCAAGGCCAACGGCAGCCATGGGGCCACAAGGCTGGCCAGGATTCCCACCAAAGCCGGCCCCAGGACGAACGTCAGCTCATCAGCTGTGCCTTCGTACGACAGGGCCGTGTCCAGATCCCTGCCTGCCATCACTCCCGTGCCCCTCGAGGTGAGCGCCATCCAGCGCACCCTGGCCAGCGGCCCTACCTGCGGGCAGCTGGCCCCAGCAAGGAATGCGGCGGCGATCACTGCCGCGGGAAAAGACCCGGCTTCGGGCGCAGCCCAAGCCGTCCCGATGAGGGCGAGGACAGCCAAAGTATTGAGCACCGCCGCCACCAGGAGTACGGGCCGCTGCCCCCTGCGGTCTGCGAGGGCACCAAAAACCGGGGCGCCGAGGGCCGAGCCGATCCCCACAGCACCAGCGGCAGTGCCACCCAGCGCGTAGGAGCCGGTCACGGACGTAACAAGCGTCAGGGCGCCGACAGTAAGCATGGCCAAGGGCAGCCGGGCGAACAGGCC
>NZ_JAKFFD010000178.1:0-6175 GCF_036675385.1 Pseudarthrobacter sp.
GGCCAAATCCTGGGTGCGGCTATGCGGGGGCCAGAGCCCGCACCGAGTTTCGTTCCACGGTGGGACAGTGGATTTTTGTGGCGTCAGCGGCCGGTGCTTCTTCAAGGCCCAGGAGCATCCGCACTCCGGCTGCGCCCAGTTCGTAGTGGGGGAGAGCGACGGTGGAAAGCGGGGGTCGGACGTGGGCGGCGATGACTTCCTGGTTATCGAATCCCACCACTGCCATGTCCTCGGGGATGGAGAGCCCGTGCTCGCGCAGCCCGTCGTATAGCCCCATCGCCATTCGGTCGTTGTAGCAGTACACGGCAGTGGCTTCGCGCTTGAGGAGTTCCTCGGTCGCCCCGTACCCGCCTTCCTGGTCTGGGTAGGCTTCCAGGACCAGGCCCGCGTCGAACGGGATGCCTTCCGCTTCCAGCGCTTCCCTGTAGCCCTGGAGTCGTCCGTCCTTAGCCGGGGCCGGGATGGTGGCGTTGATGAAGGCGATCCGGCGGTGGCCGTGTTTCAGCAGGATCTCCGTGGCTGAACGGCCGCCCTGTACTTCATCCGGGACCACGGCCCGGGCGCCCGGTTCCGTGGAAAAGCAGTTGACGAGGACGAAGTCCGACTCCTTCAGGGAGGCCGGGATGTCCGTGGGCCGGTGGAACCAGGTGGAGTAGAGGATTCCGCGCACCTTGTATTCAAGCATCATGGCAATCGCGTCCGTCTCGAGCTCGCGGTTGCCTTCGGTGTTGGCGATGAGAAGCGCGTAGCCGTGCTTCCAGGCTTCATCCTGGGCGCCGTGGATGATCTGGCCGGCAAAAGGGGTGGTGGCAATGGCATCGGCCACGAGCCCGATGAACCGCGAACTCCCGCTGACCAGGGTTTGCGCCATGGCATTCGGCCGATAGCCCAGGTCCCGGATGGCGTCCCGCACGCGCTGGCGGGTTTCGTCGGATATCCGGGCAGTCTTTTTCTTGTTCACTACCAGGGAGACGGTGGCAGTCGAAACGCCCGCGGCCTCGGCTACCTGCCGGAGCGTGACGGGTTGAGGGCGCCCGGGACGTTTGAGGGGTGCAGCCGCACCCAGCGGTGTGACCGAACTATTCTCCTGCGAATTCATGAGCCCTCCTTGAGGAGTATATCCGGCTGTTCCTGCCGTCATCCCTTGCTCCCACCGCTCTCCAGTCCTTGGATCATGGCTTTGTTCAGCACGAGGAAGACCAGCAGAAGGGGTGTGATGGTGATGCAGACGGCGGCAAACGTGGCCGTCCAGTCCGTCTTTCCCATGGCGCCGATGTAGTTCTGCAGGCCCAGCGGAATCGTCTTCAGTTCTTCGGAAAGGACGAAGGTGTTGGCGAAGATGAAATCGTTCCAGATGAAGATGCTGTTGACCAGGACGACTGTCACGACGGTATTTACCGAAAGGGGCAGCGTGATGAGTCCGAAGATCCGGTAGGGACCTGCTCCGTCAAGGGACGCGGCCTCGTACGTTTCCCGGGGGATGTATTCAAAGAATGACGAGAAAAGGTAGATCGACATCGGAAGGGCGAAGCCGGCCAGGGGAATGATCATCGACGGGTAGGTGTCGAGCAGGTTGATGGTTGAGTAGTCGATGAAGAGCGGCACGAGGGCGATCTGGACGGGCACGATGATGCCGACCAGGAAAAGGCTGCGGACGAACTTGCTGAACCGGAACCCGAGGACCTGCAACGCATAGGCTGCCATCATTCCCAGCAGCACAATCAGGACATTGGCTCCCATGGTGACGATGAAACTGTTCAGGATGTTCAACCAGAGGTTGCCCGTCTCGAAGGCCCGGGCGTAGTTATCCCACGTCAGGGACTTTGGCAGTGCGAAGGGGTCGCCGGTCGCGAAGTCGTGTTCGGTGCGGAGGCTGGTGATGAAAAGCCAGGCGAGAGGGTAGACCTGCACGATGACGATGAGGGCGATAAGCACTCTTGACAGGGTGCTGTGGAGGCTGGGCGGCTTGCGTCGGCGGAGCGGCGGCGGGCTGTCTGGTGGGATTGCCACAGGCCTGGTGATCGGAGCTGCCGGCGCGGTCATGCGTCCGCCTTTCGTTTGAGCAGGAACAGGATGAGCCCTACGGCCACCAGGCACTCGACGACGATGAATACGGCGATGGTGCTGGCGTATCCGAAATCGGTGCTCGAGAAGGCCGTCTTGTACATGTAGGTGGTCAGCAGCTCCGAGGACTGTCCGGGGCCGCCGTTGGTCATGAGGTAGGGGATGTCGAATCCGCGCAGGCCGTAGGTGGTTGCCATGATCGTGGTGGTGATCCAGACGGGCATGATGTGCGGGAAGCGGATCTTCGTGAACAGTTGCCACCGCGAGGCGCCGTCGAGGCGGGCCGCCTCCTCAAGTTCCTGCGGGACGGACAGCAGCGCCGCGTAGATGATGAGCATGTACAGGCCGGTGAACCGCCATCCTTCCGGAGCCGATACTGCGGTGAGCACGGTGTTGATGTCCGAGAGCCAGGGCCGTTCAAGGGCGCCGAGGCCGATCCAGTGCAGGAGCTGGTTGAGCAGGCCAACCGGTTCGATCGAGTAGATGCGCACGAAGAGGAACGCGATGGCCACGGTGGAGATCACCGCCGGCAGCAGGTAGAGGGTCTTGATGAGCTCGCGGCCGCGTCGCATCGAGGTGAGGAGGCTGGCCACGACCAGGGCGCCGCCGAGCTGCAGCACCAGGCAGATGGCCAGATATCCGAGGGCGTTGAAGAAGGAGCGCCAGAAGATGTCGTCTGCGGTGAGCATCCGCACGTAGTTGGCGAGCCCTACGAACTCCATGTCGCTGATGCCGTTCCAGGAGAAGAAGCTGAGGAACAGCGACTGCACGATGGGGAACAGCACGGCGACGCAGTAAAGGAGCAAAGGTGGGAGCAGGAACACCAGGACAGAAAGTCGTGACCTGTTGGGGAGCATGGCTAGGCCTTTCGGGTGGGGGCCGCAGCCGCAGCCCCCACCGCTGTGATTACTTGAAGAACTTCGGGGCGTTCTGCGCGATGGTGCTGTCCATCGTGCTGGTGAACTGTTCGGGCGTGATGTTGCCCTGGACGAGGAGCACTAGCTCCTGCTGCAGCCGGCCGTTGGTTGTCGGGTCAAGCTGAGTGTCCCACGGCATGGCCTGCTTGCCCCCGAGGTCGTTGGCCTTCTCCAGGGCCTTCTTGTACAAGGGCGTGGCATTGGCCGGCAGGACGGTCTCCACAGTGGTGGTCGGCGAGAGCGCGCCGGTGGCCGCGTACTCGGCCGGGTACTTCTTCAGCGCGAACTTCAGGAAGTCGCTGACCAGCGGGTCGTAGGTCTTGGAGTTGACGGCCATTCCAATGCCCGACGGCGACACGAACTCGTTTGCCGCCGTGACGGATCCTGCAGTGGTGGGCAGGGTGAAGAAATCGATGTCATCGCGCACTTCAGGATTCAGCTTGTCCGTTGCCAGGCTGGGCAGTTCCCAGGTGCCGATGTTGTACATCGCTGCCTGGCCGGAGGTGAACTGGTTCTGGGCGTCGGAGTAGCCCTGCGATGAGAAGCCATCCTGGAAGCACTTGGCCTTGCCGAGCGCCGCCAGCCATTCGACGGTCTTCTGGCCTGCGGGGTCAGAGAACTTCGCTTCGCCCTTCTTGAGCTTCTGGATGAAGTCCGGCCCGGCTTCACGGAACGGCTGGTAGGCGACGTACCGCTCGAGCGGCCACTGGTCCTGGCCGTCGATGGCGATGGGGGTGATGCCGGCATCGCGCAGGGCGGTGCACATGGCGGGGATGTCATCGAGGGACTTCGGGACGGCCACCCCGGCCTTCTGCAGCAGGGCCTTGTTGTACCAGACGAACTCCAGCTCGAACTGGAACGGGATCATGTTCAGGGACCCGTCGTCGAACCGTTGGTAATCCAGCGCGCTGGGCCGGTAGTCGTCATAGACGTCCAGGGACTTCAGCAGCTTTTCTGCGTCCACCATTTTGCCTTGTTTGGCCAGCTGTTGGGCGAAGGGCGTGGCGTCGGTATCGAAGAGTTCGGGGAGCTTGTTGGCCGCGGCCAGCGTCTCGAGCTTTTGGATGTAGGAGGGCCGGTCGGGAGTGGTGATGAGCTTCAGTTCGAAGCCCGGGTGGTCTTTGGCGTACTCGTCCGCCAGCTTCTTCATGATGTTGATGACGGCCCCGTCGGCCGGCCGCGAAAGCAGCCACGAGATTTCACGGGCTTTGATTTCCCCGGTGGGGCTGACGTTGGAAGGGTCACTGGACCCTCCGCCGCCGCAGGCTGTCAAAGCCAGGGCGGTGACGGCTGCGACAGCGGCAGCACGGAAGAGTTTTTTCATGAGGGCAATCTCCTTTGATTGGAACGGAGGATGAGGGTGGTGGTTATTTAGTTGTCGGTGCGCTGACGTATTTGAAGTTCAGTGACCGTGACGGATCCTTCGCCGGCGAAAACGCCGATCCGCCCCGCGGGCAAGTCGTAGATCCTGGTGCTGAGGGCCACCTGCCGGTCCAGGACGGCAACGCAGATGTCGCCGTCGACGATGACTTCCAGGATGTGTTCGCCGGGGGACAGGTGGCACGGGCGTTCCAACTCGATGTGGAACGGAATGTCGCCGGAGACATGCCATTGCGCGTCTCCGGTGCTGGTCCTGGGCCACCGGTCGAAGACGAGCCTGCCGCGCTTCGGTTCCAGGCGCAGCACGTAGGACTGGTCACCGTCCGGCCCTGAGCGCAGCAGCAGACCGCATTCCGTTGTCCCGGGGGCAATGTCCAGCACTGCCTTCGCGTAAAACTGGCTGGGCAGTTCTTCCTCCGAGACGACGGCGGTGTATCCGTCCGGGACGTTGAGCCGGGTGGGCAGTTCGTGTGCCAGGGACAGCGGGACGTCCTCCCAGAAGCTGTCCACCAGTTCATCGGCGAAGGCGAACCCGAGCGTTCCGTCCGCATTTTGGCGGGCTTCCAGGACGGACATCGTGCCTGCCCACTGCCAGGGTCCGTCGTCGCAGTTGCCTTCCTTGCTGGCGATCCAGCCGAAAAAGAAGCGGCGCCCGTCCCGCTCCGCGGTCTTTGAGGCGTAGTAGGCGCGCCCGTCGATACTGTCCAGGTCCGGTACCGTCCACGGGCCGTCGGGGCTCTTGGCCATGCGGTACCGGGTGGTGAAGGATTCGGAGAACTCCGAGTAGACCATGTACCACCAGTCACCCCACGCGAAGACATCCGGGCATTCATGCGTGATGTAGCGGCGCGGATCCCAGAACGGTTCGGTGTGCCGCCAGTTCACCAGGTCTTCGGACACGCACTGCGCAATGACGCCGCGGCGGCGTTCAGGTCCTGCGGAGTGCCGTGCCGCCAGCAGCATCCGCCACTGGCCTGCCGCCTCATCCCGGAAGACGAACGGATCCCGCCAGTCCCCGGACTCATAGCCGTCCGGGGCGCCGAAAGTGAGCTCGGGGTGCTTCACCCAGGTCTGCATGCCATCGGTGCTGGTGGCCTGCATGACCAGTTGCAGGGGAACGCCGTCCGGTCCGAGGTTCCGTGGGTTCTGTCCCGTGTAGAACAGGCGGTGGTTGCCGCTTTCATCGACGACGACGCTGCCCGTGTAAGCGTTGAAGTCCAGGTCGGTGTCGCTTCCGTGGTGGAGCGAAACACCCTGGTCCTCAAACTGCGTGAGGTCTTTGGTGGTGACAAGGTTCCACGAGGTTCCCGGCTTCGGGTCTGAGCGGACCTCGTGAAGGTAGAAGAGCCAGAACTCCCCGTCCTTCTCGAAGGGGATAAGATCGCCAACCCATCCATCGGAGGGCTGGAAGAAGACTGAGCGTTTCATCGGCACTGATGTCCATTTCTGCTAAAACGTTTGATCACTTGTAATCTAGCCCCAATCGGAAACCTGATCAAGCGTTTTAGCAAAGTTTAGGTTTATTCTTTCGCTGGTCTTAATCCGGAGGATGCGGACGGCGCGGAAGCAGCCTCATACTTCCCCCGGACCTCCGGTTTCGGAAGCTTCGGACGACACCGCACTGCCGGCCGACAGGAAGCTCCTGAGGGCCGGCAGCCTGGTTCGGGTCCTAGCTGAATTCGCGGATGGTGATTCCGGAGAAGGTGGCAGGGCCGCCGTCGGCGTACAGCGAGATTCCGGTGTCGCCGTCTGCGAAGTGCACCTGCTGCGAGAGCACCGTTTGCCCGGCATTAACGAAGACTTCGACGCTCTGT
>NZ_JAKFFD010000183.1:0-6035 GCF_036675385.1 Pseudarthrobacter sp.
CCGTAACGGACTGGGAGCGCAAGCGTGTCTTTGAACGGCTCTGATAGCTACCGCCCACGGATCGGGCTGACAACCTACTTTCAGCAGGCTTCCTGGGGCGTTTGGACAGCGGATGCGGCAGTTCTGCCGGGAACCTACGTCCAGGCGGTCGTCGCTGCCGGCGGCACTCCTATCCTGTTGCCGCCCGTCGGCACTGACCCATCGGTTGTGGAGGTCCTGGACGGACTGATCATCTCCGGAGGCAGCGATGTGGGCCCGGAACAGTACGGGGCGCAGCCCCACCGGCTCACCCGCGCTCAACCGGCGAGGGACGTACACGATATCGCCCTGACCAAGGCAGCCTTGGACGCCGAAGTCCCCCTTTTCGCCATCTGCCGGGGAGCCCAGATCCTCAATGTCGCCATGGGCGGGTCGCTGATCCAGCACATCCCCGATGTGAACCCGGAGGCGGACTACCAACCGGCGCCGGGTGTATACGGCAACGTGGAGTTCACGACGGCGCCGGGCAGCATCAGCCGGCATCTGCTGGGAGCATCGGCCAGCGCACCTTGTTACCACCACCAGGCCATGGACCGGGTCGCTGACGGCCTTTCCGTCACGGCGGCGGCGGCCGATGGCACCGTGGAAGCCCTCGAAACGGCAACGGGCGGATGGGCACTAGGGGTCCAATTCCACCCGGAACAGAATCCCAATGATCTCCGGCTTTTCAATGGGTTCATTGAGGCTGCAACCAACTACCGCAAGAATCGAACGGAGAGCCCCGGCAATGTCCACGAGCACGTTTGACGTACTGAATCCGGCAACGGAAGAGGTAATCGAGACCATAACCCTTGCAACACTTGAGGACACTGACCGGGCAATCGAAAAAGCCGTCCAGGCATTCGAGACCTGGCGCCATGTTGCCCCTGCAGACCGGGCTCTCCTGCTGCGCAGGTTTGCTGCGGCAGTAGACGCCGACCGGGAAAATCTCGCCCAGCTGGAGGTCCGCAACGCCGGGCACACCATCGGTAACGCCCGGTGGGAAGCAGGGAATGTCCGCGATGTCCTGACGTACTACTCCGCAGCCCCCGAAAGGCACCTTGGCCAGCAGATTCCAGTAGCTGGAGGGGTCAACGTCACCTTCAACGAACCCCTCGGGGTCGTTGGGGTAATCGTCCCGTGGAACTTCCCCATGCCCATTGCCGCTTGGGGCTTCGCCCCCGCCCTTGCCGCTGGCAACACTGTCGTTCTGAAACCGGCGGAACTGACTCCGATGACTGCCATCCGGCTCGGACAGCTGGCAAGGCAGGCAGGCCTGCCCGAAGGTGTCCTGCAGATCATCCCGGGCAAGGGCTCAGTCGTCGGGGAACGATTCGTGACCCATCCTGCTGTGCGGAAGGTTGTCTTCACCGGTTCAACCGGGGTCGGTAAGCGGATCATGGCCGGCTGCGCTGAGCAGGTCAAGCCCGTGACCCTGGAGCTGGGCGGCAAGAGCGCCAACATCATCTTCGCGGATTCGGACCTCGAAGCCGCTGCTGCAGCAGCACCCGGAGGCGCTTTTGACAACGCCGGGCAGGACTGCTGCTCCCGCTCCAGAATCCTGGTCCAGGACAGCGTCTACGAAAAGTTCCTCGAGCTCCTGGAACCAGTTGTGAAGGCCCTGAAGGTCGGCGACCCCAGCGACGAGGCTTCGTTCATGGGGCCGCTGATTTCCGCAGCCCAACACCGCACAGTCTCCGGCTTCGTCCCGGACGGCTCATCTGTGGCTTTCCAGGGATCCGCGCCGGACGGCAAGGGGTTTTGGTTCCCCCCCACCGTTCTTACGCCCTCCCGCGAGGACAGGGTAATGCATGAGGAGATCTTCGGCCCCGTCGTGGCAGTCGTTCCCTTCAAGGACGAAGCCGACGCACTCCGACTGGCGAATGACTCGATCTACGGTCTGTCCGGATCCATCTGGACACGGGACATCGGTCAGGCGCTGAGGATGGCGCGAGGACTCGAGTCGGGAAACCTCTCAGTCAACTCCCACTCCTCGGTGCGCTACTCCACACCCTTCGGCGGATTCAAGCAGTCAGGACTCGGACGGGAACTCGGCCCGGACGCCCTGAACGCGTTCACCGAAACAAAAAACGTCTTCATCTCCACCAACCCATAACGTCCTCACCACAAAGGAAGAAAAAATGATTGAAGTAATTTCCAACCGCCTCAAGGGACGCAGCGCTGTCATCACCGGCGGCGCCAGCGGGATCGGGCTCGCCACAGCTCGCCGCTTCGCCGCAGAAGGGGCTCATGTCGTCATCGCGGATCTGGACCCAACCGCTGGGCAGCGGGCTGCCGACGAGGTGGGCGGCCTCTATGTGAAGGTGGATGTCACCAGCGAAGAGGAAGTGAAGAACCTCTACGCCGTGACCCACGAAACTTATGGAAGCGTTGACATCTCCTTTAACAATGCGGGAATCTCGCCGGCAGACGATGCCTCAATCATCGATACAGGAATCGATGCGTGGCGCAGGGTCCAGGAAGTAAACCTGACCTCCGTTTTCTACTGCTGCAAATACGCCCTCCCTTACATGCAGGCGCAGGGGAAGGGCTCAATCATCAATACTGCGTCGTTCGTTGCGGTCATGGGTGCCGCCACTTCCCAGATCTCCTACAGCGCATCCAAGGGCGGGGTGCTGGCCATGAGCCGGGAACTCGGCGTCGAATTCGCCCGGCAGGGGATCCGGATCAACGCACTCTGCCCGGGACCCGTCAACACGCCCCTGCTGAAGGAACTCTTCGCCAAGGATCCCGAGAAGGCAGCCCGCCGCCTCGTTCACGTTCCCTTGGGCAGGTTCGCGGAACCGGAAGAACTGGCAGCAGCAGTCGCCTTCCTCGCCAGCGACGATTCATCCTTCATCACCGCCTCAACCTTCCTGGTTGACGGCGGCATTTCAGGCGCTTACGTAACACCCGAGTAACGGCCAGGTCTTCCGCGTGGACCCTATCCCCAAGGCACGTGCGCGGCAGATCGGGGGCGTCGCAGATTACTTAGCGGACGACGGCGGGAGGCACCCGCCGTCGTCCGCTTCCGTTGGGTGCCGCTCCCCTACAGCGCCGACCAGCCGCCGTCGGACGCGAGGATGGCGCGTTCACTAATTAGGTATAGGGGTTTTCCCACATTCCTTGAACATAGGTATAGGGGATTTATTGCTCATTCTTTCGCTTCTGGTCTACGCTTTGATATCTGGCATTTGCATTTAGGCATTTACATTTAGCCGTCGTTGTTTCTGGGTCGACGCTTGCTTAACCCAATCGGATACTTTAAATCCCCAATAGAAACAGCGATGAATATGAAAGCTACGTCCGCTGACTTAGTAAATCCCTCGCCCCCGCCACAAGCATCGCTACGAGTCTGCTCGGTAATTCCGGCCGTGCTTGGGCCTCCGGCACATACGGCTATCAGAGCATCAGTCATTCAGGCGTTGCCGATCCGCCGAGGTCGGACAAGTCGCAGAGCAAGCTGTTGTGGAACGACGGGTCCCGGTGGGCCAACATATGGAAGTCCGGCAGCGGGTGGCACATCTACCGGCTGGGCCGCAGCCCGGAGACATGGATGGACCGGCACGAACTTCCCGATTGTTCCTAATGGCGGCGATGTAACAATCGCATGGGACAACGGGTCCAACAAGATTTTTAGGCTTAATAGGGGGCGGGCTGATGTTCTGGCGTAAATGCGTGGCGGTTGCATTATCCATTCTGGTTGGGTTCGCAATCATTACTCCGACAACGGCAAGCGCCGCAACGACGATCTCGCCGACCATAGACACATACGTACAGGCGGACAAGGCGACTACCAACTTTGGGGCTAGCGTCCGTTTGTCCACAGAGGGCCGTGCGAACATCTGGCGGAACACACTCCTACGGTTCAATGTTCCAGTTCCCGCTGGCGAACATGTTGTTTCGGCTAAACTGCGGGCATATTCGGAGGCATCCACAACTTCCACTGAGTTCGTGGATGTTTTCACTACGTCTGGCGGCTGGACCGAGAGGGGAGTTACCTGGAATAACGCACCAGCACGCGGGACGTGGCTGGGGAAGGCTGGCGGGTTCGCTACCGGCTCGTGGGTTGAATGGGATGTTACTAAGGGCGTTAGCGCAAAGGGTGGCGAGCAGAACTTCAAGCTGGAAAGCAACGCGCAGAAGTGGATCGGATTCAAGTCGAGGGAATCTTCGTCCGCCCTGCGTCCACGGCTGGTGGTGACGACCGCGCCTGACGCGGTAACACCTACCGAGGCGGCCGTAGTCCATGGTTGGGGCACGCGTGTAACTGGCGACGAGTTCAATTACACAGGTGCGCCGGATGCCACGAAGTGGATTGTTTACAACAGCGCCGGGCACGCGGGCCAGGGTATGCGGAGTCCACAGCAGGTTACCGTGGACGGTTCCAAAATGGTCATGACTGGAACTCCGGACGGCACGACCGCTGGAATGGGCGCGAAGTTCGCAAACCAGAAGTACGGGCGGTGGGAAGTCCGTGCGGCCGGGTCCGGTGATAATGAGTACCATATGGTGTCCATCCTGTGGCCGGATAGTGAGAATTGGCCCTGTGACGGCGAAGTTGACTACTCGGAGACGACTGGTGACTGGAACCTCATCACGTTCTTCCACCACTATGGATGTTCGAACTCGCAGACGTCGGCGTCCAGGGCCCTGGACGTTACGCAGTTCCACAACTACGCGGTTGACTGGTCTCCGAATGGGATCGTCGGCTACGTCGATGGGGTGAAGTGGTTTGAGGACAACGACCCGGCGCACCAGCCTCCCGGTTCGATGCACCAGACGCTACAACTGGACTGGTTCCCAGACAGCACTGCTAATGGCGCTGGCGAGATGCGAGTGGATTGGGTTCGCGTCTATGCGGCGGCTGGAACGGCCTAGACGTACACCCTGACCCGACTGCCGGGCGAGACCCGGTTACGCAGACCCCGTGCGCCTGCCGTAGCACCCCGATTAAACTCAAGCGGACGACGGCGGGAGGCACCCGCCGTCGTCCGCTTGAGTTTGCGGCAATTACTGTCTGTGGTGTTCGGCAGTGGCCACACGGGCCTCGCGCGAATCCGTCTTGTTAGCCGGGAGGCCTGCGTACGTCCAGACGCAGGGCCGGCCGGAATCGCTCGGAATGAGCTGGCCCTCGTAGAGCTGAATGCTCGCTCCGGTGGGGCTCCGCCAGACGCCGGTCAGCTCGCAGCGTGTGCCGGTGGCCTGCTGGCGTGGCACCGACAGGTTGATGACGCGGCGGGCCCGTTTCTCGGCCACGGGGAGTCTCCGCTTCACGATGGCTCTCCCGCCGGTTCCCGGTAGGTGCTTTCGGGAACATCAGTGATGAACATGTGCCCGGGAGCGTGGCTGATCGCGAAGGATGGCCTGGATGCCATCACTGCGCTCTGCGGTGTCACGCCGCAGGCCCAGAACACCGGCACCTCCCCCGGCCGGATCTCCACCGCATCCCCGAAGTCGGGGCGGTTGATGTCGGCAATGCCCAGATCCTCCGGCGACCCGACGTGAACCGGGCTGCCGTGGACCTTCGGCACTTCCGACGTGACCCTGACGGCGGTTTCAACCAGCTCGGGCATCATGGGACGCATGGAGACCACCATGGGGCCGTGGATCCGTCCGGCAGGAATGCACTCGACGTTCGTGCGGTACATGGGCACGTTGCGGCCGGTTTCGGTGTGCCGCAGCGGGATCCCTTCGCTGGCCAGCGCGGCCTCGAAGGTGAAGCTGCAGCCGATGAGGACGCCCACCATGTCGTCACGCCAAACAGACGCGACGTCGATGACCTCCTCGGCCAGTTCGCCGTCCACCCACACACGGTAGGCGGGGATATCGGTGCGGATATCGGAGCCGGGCGCGAGAGCGCTTTCATACTGTCCCGCCGGAATGATGTCGACGACGGGGCAGGCCTTGGGGTTCAGCCGGCAGAATTCGATGAATTCATCGGCGTAGTCGGCCGTCACCGCTATCAGGTTCGCCTGGGTGTAGCCGTCGCTCCAGCCGGAGGTGGGGGTGACCAG
>NZ_JAKFFD010000184.1:0-25290 GCF_036675385.1 Pseudarthrobacter sp.
GTTGTCATCCTCGGACGGGCTGTAATCGGTGCGGATGGCACCGGTCTCGCCGTTGATGGCTTCGGTGAAGTAGTCGAAGGTGCCGGAGTCGGTGCCTGCGCCGAACAGATCAAGCTTTTCAGCGGGGAAGGACGGATCGACGTCCTTCCAGGTCTTGACCTTGCCTTCGGCTTCCGGGCCCCAGATCTTGTTCAGCTGCTTGACCGTGAGGCACTGGGCCCAGTCGTTCTCGGGGTTCACGACGACGGACAGGCCATCGTTTGCCATCACGATTTCGGTGTACGCAATGCCCTTGGCCGTGCACTCGGCGGCCTCTTCGTCCTTGATCGGGCGGGAGGCGTTCGAAATGTCGGTCTCGCCGGCACAGAATTTCTTGAACCCGCCGCCGGTGCCTGACGTTGCAACCGAGACGTTAATGCCTGAGTTCTTGCTGCGGAAACTGGTGGCTGCGGCCTCAGTCAAGGGAGCCACCGTCGAGGAGCCGTCAGCGGAGACGCTGCCGCTGGCGCCTCCTCCGGTTGTGGTTCCGGACGGGGCGTTGTTCTGCCCGCCGCAGGCTGTAAGGACGAGGAGCGCGGAGGCCAGGCTCAGGACTCCGAAGTAGTTGATGGCACGCTTTTGCACGGTCGATCATTCCCTCCATGAGCGGGTGATGACTCCCGCTGCGTTGCGGTGAATTCGGCGAGCACTTCGCTTAACACAATTGGAGTTGCTGAACATGAATACTGCATTAACGGCAGAGGTACTTCGGTGGACATCTCCCGGAAGCGCGCAGAATTCTTCGGGGATCCTTGCCGCAGCCGACAAGTCCTTCGTTGAAGGCTTAGCGGGTCATGATTGCAGCCCTTTTGATGCGTGGTGTGCCCTCATCCGCGACGACATCAACGCCGGCGTCCGAAAGCTCCATGCGGAACTCACAGGCAACTGAGCCTGCCGTATCCCGGTCGTATCTGTATTGTTCGGCACGTCCGGCGCCTCGGCTTAGCGCTGGCGGTGCCCGGGCAGATACGGTAGTAGCATGACGTCACCCACCGCCACCGAGACATTACGCCCCAAGCGCAACATCCCAGCAGAAATCGCCCGTTCGTGGCTTCTGGTCAACGCCATGAAAACCGACCTGTTTGACCAGTCGGCTGTTTCGCGCGCTGACTCGATCATCCTGGACATCGAGGACGCCGTGGACCCGTCGCAAAAGGACGAGGCGCGCGGACACGTGATTGAGTGGCTCAGCGGCGGCGGCCAGGCCTGGGTCCGCATCAACGATGCCACCAGCCCGTTCTGGGCCGATGACCTTGCAGGGCTGCGCGGTACGCCCGGGCTGCTCGGCGTGATGCTCGCCAAGACCGAATCAGCTGACCAGGTGACCGAAAGTTTCCACCGGATGGACGGCAAGACGCCCGTCATCCCGCTCGTGGAATCCGCTCTGGGCATCGAGGAAGCCAACAACATCGCCAAGGCCCAGGGTGCTTTCCGCCTGGCGTTCGGCTCCGGCGACTTCCGCCGCGACACCGGCATGGCGGCCACTCCCGAGGCTATGGCCTATCCGCGCGCGAAACTGGTGGTTGCCAGCCGCGTCGGCAACCTGCCCGGCCCCATTGACGGCCCCACCGTCGGCACCAACCACCCCATCCTGCGCGAGCAGACCGGCATCACCGTGATGATGGGCATGACCGGCAAGCTGTGCCTGGCCATCGACCAGACGAACGTCATCAACGAGGTCATCAGCCCCACCCCGTCGGACGTCGCCTGGGCCACGGACTTTATGTCCGACTTCGAGGCCAACGGCCGCGTCATCCGTGACGGCTCGGACCTGCCCCGCCTGGGCCGCGCCGAAAAGATCATGAAGCTCGCGGTAGCGTTCGGCGTGCAGCCCGCGCTGTAACGCCACCCGTACACCCAAGCACTGGAGACCCCGTGACCGATACCCGCTATCTGGTTCACGGGGTCTTTTGGGATGGCGCCCCGGCGCAGACGGTAAGGCACGACGGCGGCAGCCCGGCTCTGCGCCTCCAGTCACCGTCCGGGATCTCCGGGAGTTCAGCCTCGGGGCGGGCGCCAGGCTCGGTTTTGCGGTGGCCGATCACGGCTCTGCGTGGCCACGTTCGCCGGCGGCGCCGCAACGTGGGCACAGCGTCCCGGCCGTGCAGGAATCGCTGTTCTGAACGTGCTCGGTAGACTGTCACGGTGCTCAAAGAATTCTGGGAGTCAGCGCCCACCTCGTACAAAGTCCTGGTCTTCGGCGCCATGGGCCTCATCGGCGTCGGCATCATCCTGAACCTGATCGGCAACACGTCCGGAAACCAGGGCCTCGCCACTGCGTCACTGCCACTGATTGGGCTAGGCCTCCTGCTGCACATCGCCGGGATTGTGGTCCGCGGCCAGACCATCCGGAAGAACCTCCGCAAGTAGCCGTAATTCCGGGTGTCCCGGGGCAGACCGATAGGCTTGAGGCCATGACTATCAATCCGGACCTGCAGGGCCGCAGCTACCCTGCCGCAGAGGTTTACGACGTCGGCCGCGAGAAGATCCGCGAGTTCGCCCGCGCGGTCAAGGCCACGCACCCAGCCCACTTCGACGTCGAGGCCGCCAAGGCCCTGGGACACAAGGATTTGGTGGCACCACCCACCTTCGCCATCATCATCGCCCAGCGCGCCGATGCCCAGCTGATCGAGGACCCGGACGCCGGCATCGACTTCTCCCGCGTGGTACACGCCGATCAGCGCTTCATCCACCACCGCCCCATCCTTGCCGGCGACCGCCTGGTTGCCGAACTGCACGTTGACGGTGTCCGTGCAATGGGCGGCGGGGCCATGATCACCACCCGCCAGGAAATTTTTGCCCTGACCGACGACGGCAACGGGTCGCGCGAGGCAGTCGCCACCACCACCTCATCCATCCTCGTCCGCGGAGAGGGACAATAACCATGAGCCCCAGCTTCCACGAACTCAGCGCCGGCCAGGACATCGGCAGCCGCACCATCGAGGTCACCCGGACCGACCTGGTCAAGTACGCTGGCGCCTCCGGCGACTTCAACCCCATCCACTGGAACGAAGCCTTCGCCACCGGCGTGGAACTGCCCGGCGTCATCGCCCACGGCATGTTCACCATGGGTGCCGCCGTTCAGCTGGTGACCGACTGGGCAGGCGACCCCGCCGCCGTCGTCGACTTCCAGACCCGCTTCACCAAGCCGGTCCTGGTTACGGACACCACCGGAACCATGGACGCCGGGGCCACCATCGAGGTCAGCGGCGCCATTGGAAAGCTCGACGCCGATGCGGGCACCGCCCGCATTGACCTCACGGTGGTCGCTGCCGGCCAGAAAGTGCTGATGAAGGCCCAGGCCGTCGTCAGGCTGTCATGATCCTTTGACCGTCAACAAAACTGCCGCTGCCGAGGTGACTGCCTGGCGCAATGCCGTGGTGGTTGCCTACGCCGGCAGCGGGCTGGCCTTCGCGTCCTGGGTTTCCCGGCTTCCGGCCATCCGCGACGGGCTGGACCTGACCCCCGGCACGGTCGGTTTGCTGTTGCTGTGCATGACCCTGGGATCGTTCGTCTCGGTGTCCGCATCGGGGCTGATCGTGCTCCGCCTGGGCTCGAAACGGACCATCCGCACGGGCGCCATCATGGTGGCCTGCGGCATGGCCATCACCGGATTCGGAACGTCGGTCCTGGCCACGCCGGTCGCGGTGGCCGTGGGACTTGCCGTCATCGGGCTCGGCTCCGCCAGCTGGAGTACGGCCGCCAACGTCGAGGGCGCCTCGGTGGAACGCGCGGTGGGCCGGCACATCATGCCCAGGCTCCACGGCGCATTCAGCCTCGGCACCGTGGCAGGTGCAGGCCTTGGGGCGTGGGCCGCAGCCGCTTCCGTCCCGGTGTTTTGGCACCTGGCGGCGGCCGGCGTCGTGGTTGCCGTCTCGGTGACGACGGCGGCAGCCTGGTTCCGTGCGGATGTCACCCCGGTCGCGGGGGAACGGAAGTATGTCCCGGACAACTTCGAGGACCCGTTCACGGGCCCGATCCCCATTGTCACCGCCGGGGCGTCGGCTGACGCTTCCGGCGCCCCGCTGGACAACAAGCGGAAGATCGCGGAGGCCTGGCGCGACCGGCGCACCCTGCTTCTCGGAGTCATGGTCCTGGGACTTGCCTTGGCCGAAGGTGCGGCAGGGGACTGGGTGGCACTGGCCCTCGCCGACGGGCACGGCCAGACCGACGCCGCCGGAGCCGCCGGCTACGGGCTCTTCGTGACCTTCATGACCATCGGACGGTTCGCCGGCACGGTGGTCCTGGACCGTTTCGGCCGCGTTCCCGTGATGCGCTGGTGTGCCGCGCTGGCGGTGTTCGGACTCGGACTGTTTGTGTTTGCCCCCGTTCCCTGGCTCGCCTTTGTGGCCCTGGCCATCTGGGGACTCGGCGCCTCGCTGGGGTTCCCGGTGGGCATGTCGGCCGCCGCGGATGATCCCGCCAAGGCTGCGGCCCGCGTCTCGGTGGTCTCCACCATCGGCTACGGCGCCTTCCTGTGCGGGCCGCCGCTGCTGGGCCTGCTGGCTGAACACGTGGGCATCCTGCACTCGCTGCTGGCCGTGATGGTCATGCTGGCGGCCACCTTCCTGCTCTCACCGGTGGCCCGGAAAGTTACCTAGCCTTCCCCCTAAGTTAGGGTGGATAGGTGACTTCCATCCTGCTTTCTGCCCTGACCACGGCCGCCGTCGGGGGTCCCGCCGGCAAGTACATTGAGGCCAGCACCGAGGCGGAGATCATCGACGCCGTCCGCACAGCTGACGCCGCGGGGGAGCAGGTCCTCATCATCGGCGGCGGCTCCAACCTCCTGATTTCCGACGACGGGTTCCCCGGTACGGTGATCAGGATCGCCTCGGAAGGGTTCACGGTCAACGCCGAGGACTCCTGCGGCGGCGTGGCGGTAGTGGTCCAGGCCGGCCACAACTGGGATGCTCTCGTGGAACACGCCGTGCTGCATGCGTGGTCCGGCATCGAAGCACTCTCAGGCATCCCGGGGGCCACGGGCGCCACGCCCGTGCAGAACGTCGGGGCCTACGGCTCTGACGTCTCCCAGACCATCGCGGCGGTCCGCACCTGGGACCGGACCCGGAACGCGGTCCAGACGTTCACCAACTCCGAGCTGAAGTTCGGCTACCGCGATTCCATCCTGAAACAGACCACGGTCCAGGGCTCACCCCGCTACGTGGTGCTGACCGTGGAATTCCAGCTCCCGCTGGGCCGGATGAGCGCGCCCATCCGCTACGCCGAACTGGCCCGCTCACTGGGCGTCGAGGCAGGCAAGCGTGCGTACTCCAACGATGTGCGCCGGGAGGTCCTGAGGCTGCGGGCATCCAAAGGCATGGTGCTGGACCCGGCCGACCGGGACACCTATTCCACCGGCTCCTTCTTCACCAACCCCATAGTCCCCGTGGACGTGGCGGCAACGCTGCCGGAGTCCGCACCGAAGTACCCCGCCGGGGCGGACGGGCTGGTGAAGCTGTCCGCCGCGTGGCTGATCGACCAGGCAGGGTTCGGCAAGGGCTACGGCCTGGAGGGGGCCAGCGCCTCCGGCGGGCGGGCGTCACTGTCTACGAAGCACACGCTGGCCATCACCAACCGCGGCTCCGCCAGCGCCAAGGACATGTTGGCGATCGCGCGCGAGGTGCGCGCCGGCGTCGTCGAACGCTTTGGCATTGAACTGCACCCGGAACCGTTGCTCATCGGCCTGACGCTCTAGCGTTCAGCTCGTCGAACGCATCAGCCTGCTTGCGTGACCGGCGCCAGGTGCCCGTCAACGGCGCCGATCAGCCGGACGTTCGTGGCCATGCCCAGCAGGGCGGCGGCCCAGCCGGTCAGCGCCAAATATGGCCCCATAAACAGCCAGACCATAAGGCCCGGAGCCGCCGGGTGGGTCGCGGCGGCAAGAATGCAAACCACCAAACCGATCACGGCGGTGGCCTGGGCGAGGATCCAGAGCAGCCGGCCGCTGACGGGATAGAGCTTCCAGTCACGGACGATGCGGACCTTGCCGCGGCCCACCCGGATACCGGGAAAAAGCACGGCGTACCCTCCGCCGAGCGACAGGAACAGGGAAGGCAAGAGGAGTTCCAGGGGTGCCTCGCCGCCGCCTCCCGGGAATCCCTGGGGCTGGAAACCAATGGCCGGGGCCAGCCCGATGGCCACGCCGGCCAGGACCGATACGGTCCCTGCCACCAGCCATGCCTGTGTTCCGCGCGCGAACAATTGCCACAAACTCCCCAAAGTCATGCTTACACCCTATCGGGCCAGGTCCTACGATGAGGACATGGCAGTGAACCGCGTAAGCCCCAAGGTGCTGGGCAGGTTACGCCTTGCCTCTCAAGGACTGCTCGGTACCGGACTCGGCTCCGTAGAGGCCGCGGTCCGCTGGATGACGGCCACGCAGGCTCAGGACCTGCAGGCCGCGCTCTGGGCCATCGGCGTCCGCGTTCCGGGCGCAGGGTTGACTGACGTGCGCGACGCGCTGGACAGCGGAAGGGTGGTCCGGTCCTGGCCGATGCGCGGCACCCTGCACCTGGTGGCTCCGGAGGATCTGCGCTGGATGCTGGACCTCACCACCGAGCGTCTTAGCCGCATCATTGCCGGCCGGCACCGGGAACTGGACATCACCTGGGCGGACATCGAGAAGTGCCGCGACGTTGCCTTGGAGCGGATTGCGGCCGGCGGTCCCGTGAGCCGGACCGAACTCTTCGAGGTGTTTGAGGCAGCCGGGCAGCCCACCTCCGGCCAGCGGGGGATCCACCTCCTGGGGACGCTGTGCCGGCACGCCTGGCTGGTTCAAGGCCCATTGGCCGGGAACCAGCAGCTGCTGGTGGCGTTCGATGACTGGATTCCGGTGTCGCGCGGGCTTGAGCGGCAGGAAGCGATCGCCGAGTTCATGTTGCGCTACTTCCGCAGCCACGGCCCTGCCACCGTCCGCGACTTCGCCTGGTGGACGCAGATTCCCCTGACCGACGTGCGGGCGGCCTTTGAGCTGGTCAGCGGGCAGCTCGTGGAGCTGGAATTCGGGGGCGTCCACTATTGGATGTCACCGGAGACTGCATCAATGCTCGACGACGGTGTGCCCGGCCAGCGGTCCGTCCTCCTCTTGCCGGGCTTCGACGAGTTTGTGCTGGGCTACATGGACCGGAGCCTTGTGCTGGCCCCTGAGCACGCCAACAAGATCGTCCCGGGCGGCAACGGAGTGTTCAAGAAGACCGTCGTGGCAGGGGGCGAGGTGATCGGCACGTGGGCGCGGGCCGGCACCAGCCGCAGCGCCGCCGTCGTGCCTGAACTGTTTGACGACGCCAAGCCACTTGGACCCGCTGCGCAGGCCGTGTTCAGCAAGGCCGCCGTACAGTACCTCGCATTCCTGGACAGCTAGGCCAGGCCCCATTCGCCGCCCCGCCGAACACGAGCGGTGCTGCCGAACTCGAGCGGCCCTGCCCCGCAAAAGCGGTGCGGGGCAGCACCGTTCCTGCGGGGCAGGGCAGCGAATGATGCCGGAAGAAGCGGATGCGTGTATTTCTGCCGGGGGTTGTCCACATAATGTGCCCGCGCTCTACCGGGGCCAGCCGTGGTCCGAGAACCTTGGACCATGAATGGCGACAAAGTCCGTGTGCTCCTGGATGGGCGCTGGCCAGCCTTCCCCGTTGCCTCCACGCAACAGTTGGACGCGGCAGGGCTGGACGAGCGGGTCCTGACCGCGGCAGTCCGCGCCGGAACCATCCTGCGCCTTCGACGCGGAGCTTACGTCCGGAACGCTGACTGGAAGGGAGCGGAGCCGTGGACCAGGGAGGCCCTGCGGATCCAGGCGCACTTCCTGTCCACCGGCGGGGCCTGCCGCTACAGCCATATCAGTGCCGCCAGACTGCATGAGTGTCACGTCTGGGATGCCGGGCCCATGATCCACGTCACCACGGCCTACGCCAACTCGACGAAAAGTGCCGGCACGGACGTCCGCACCCACCGGATGGACCTGCAACCCGTAGACGTGACAACACGGTGGAGCATGGATGGCAAAGAGATTCTGGCTACCGGCATTGAACGGACCGTCCTGGACTGCGCCCGTATCCTGCCACTGGAGCAGGCAGCTGTGATCGGCGACCACGCGCTGCGCAAGGGAGCCGGGATCGACAGCATGCGGCAACTTCTGGACGTGGGACCCGTCAAACGCGGGAACCGGCGGGCGCTGGATCTGTTGGCGGCCCTGGATGGGCGGTCGGAATCAGTGGGGGAGACCCGGACCAGGCTGCTGCTGCGATCATTCGATCTGCACATGTTCATTCCGCAGTTCGAGATTCAGACGCCAAGTGGACAATTCAGGGCAGACTTCGCGGATCCGATGACCCGCATAGTGATTGAGTTTGATGGCAGCGGCAAATACACCGACTACAGGCCCACGGAGGAGGTGCTGCTCGCAGAGCGTCGCCGGGAGAACGCACTGATCGAAGAAGGCTGGCTGGTCCTTCGACTTGAGTGGAAGCACTTGGCGTATCCGGCAGAAGTGCGGCGCCGGCTGTTGGCCATGATGGATCGGTCCAGGATCTTGCGTGCGTCAGGCTTGGCGTGCTGAACGCAAGGACGCGTGCTGAACGCAAAGACGGCTCTGCCCCGCACGAGCGGTGCGGGGCAGCACCGTTCCTGCGGGGCAGGGCCGTTCGAATGGCGGGGAACCGCGGGAGGTTACAAGTTCCCGGTGGCGATGTTGAGCATGCGGCGCAGCGGCTCGGCGGCGCCCCAGAGCAGCTGGTCGCCAACGGTGAAGGCGCTGATGTATTCAGGGCCCATTTCCATCTTGCGGATGCGGCCCACGGGGATGTCCAGCGTGCCGGACGCGGCCACGGGGGTCAGGCCCGCCATGGAGTCTTCCTTGGTGTTCGGGATGACCTTGGCCCACTCGTTGTCCTCGGCGAGGAGCTTCTCGATCTCGGCCACGGAGAGGTCCTCGCGGAGCTTGAGCGTCAGCGCCTGGGAGTGGGAGCGCATGGCGCCGATCCGGATGCACAGGCCGTCCATGATGATCCGGTTTTCGTCCGAGGTGCCCAGGATCTTGTTGGTTTCAACCCCGGCCTTCCACTCCTCCTTGGACTGTCCGTTGCCGAGGTCCGCGTCGATCCACGGGATGAGGGAACCGGCAAGGGGCACGCCGAACTGGGTTGCGTCGATGTCGGAACGCTGGTGGGCCAGGACCTTGCGGTCAATTTCCAGGATGGCCGACGCCGGGTCGTCCAGTTCCGAGCTCACTTCGGCGTTGAGCGTGCCGAACTGGCTGAGCAGCTCACGCATGTGCCGGGCGCCGCCGCCGGAGGCAGCCTGGTAGGTCATGGACGTGCCCCATTCGACGAGGCCGTTCTTGAACAGCCCGCCGAGGCCCATGAGCATGCAGGAAACGGTGCAGTTCCCGCCGATGAAGTCCTTGGTCCCGTTGACCAGGCCCTTGTCGATGACGTCGCGGTTGATCGGGTCCAGCACGATGATCGAGTCGTCGTTCATGCGCAGCGTGGAGGCGGCGTCGATCCAGAGGCCGTCCCAGCCGCGGCCACGCAGCTCGGTGTGCACGCGCTTGGTGTAGTCCCCGCCCTGGGCGGTGACAATAATGGGCAGCTTAGCCAGCGTGTCGACGTCGAACGCGTCCTCAAGCTTGCCGACGGCAGCACCGGCAATCGACGGCGCGGCACCTCCCGCGTTTGACGTGGAGAAGAACACCGGGTTGATGTTGGCGAAGTCGCCCTCGTCCTGCATGCGCTGCATCAGGACGGAGCCGACCATGCCGCGCCATCCGACCAGGCCGACGGAGGGGGTAGCTGCTGTAGTCATTCGTCCAGTTTAGACGCCGGAACGAGCAGGTCGCAGTCGGTTACGTCACTCGCGCCGGGATGCGTACGAACGGCGTGCGGGGGAAACAGGCGTCAGCTGCGGTTGGTTTCCGCCAGCACCGCGGCTTTGCGGAGTCGCAACGCGTAGAAGGAGCCGAAGGCAAACACCTGCGTCACCACCACCAGCACGATGGCCCCCGCGACCTTGTTGCCGCCCAGGATCATGGTCAGGCCCACGATCGCAGACAGCAGCGCGAACAGCGGCAGCAGCATGTAGCCCAGCACAAACAGTGTTTCCGGTTTCTTCAACATCTCAGCCCTGCGTCCTAATCCATTTGGTAAACCTGTAGCGCGTTCCGTTGGCTGCCGTCAGCCATCCGTCTGGCGGGACGGACGCGGCCGCCTCCCAGGTTTCGTCGAGGTCTGGAGCGAACGTGTCGCCGTCGGCCTCCACATCGATGGTGGTGACCACCGCGACGTTGGCGAGTCCGGTGGACTGGCGGAAGACTTCCCCGCCGCCCAGGATCCACACGGTCCCGCCGCCGTCGACGAACTGCGACTCAAGGAGGGCATCATCCAGGGAGGGGACCACGACGGCGCCCACCGCCTCGGGCGATTCGCCCCAGTTTTTCTGCCGGGTGATCACAATGTTTGTCCGGCCGGGCAGGGGACGGTACTTGTCCGCGAAGGACAGCCACGTCTTGCGGCCCATGATCACGGGGTGCCCCATGGTGAGCCGGTTGAAGTGCTTGAGGTCCTCAGGGAGGTGCCAGGGCATATCGCCGTCCTTGCCGATCACACCGCCGGACGTCTGCGCCCACACAAGGCCGACGCCGGTCACGGAACCGGCGAGTTCCTGCGTGAAGTCCTGGGGGTCTGCTGCATTTTCGGTGCTCATACGGCAATCGGGGCCTTGATCGTGGGGTGGTGCTGGTAGCCCACCACTTCGAAGTCCTCGAGCGTGTAGTCGAAGATCGACGCCGGCTTCCGGGTGATCTTAAGCTGCGGGTATTCATACGGTTCCCGGTCCAGCTGCTTCAGGACCTGGTCCATGTGGTTCTCGTAGATGTGGACGTCGCCGCCTGTCCAGACAAACTCGCCGGGCTCCAGCCCCACCTGCTGCGCAATCATGCACGTCAGCAGGGCGTAGGAGGCGATGTTGAAGGGGACACCCAGGAACATGTCCGCCGAGCGCTGGTACAGCTGGCAGGACAGTTTGCCGTTGGCCACGTAGAACTGGAAGAACGCGTGGCACGGGGGCAGTGCCATGTCCTTGAGCTCGGAGACGTTCCAGGCAGACACGATGTGCCGGCGCGAGTCCGGGTTGGTCTTGAGGTTCTCCACCAGCTCGGCGATCTGGTCAACATGGCCGCCGTCAGGGGTGGGCCAGCTGCGCCACTGGACGCCGTAGACGGGGCCGAGTTCGCCGTTTGCGTCGGCCCACTCGTTCCAGATGCTGACGCCCTGGTCCTGCATCCATTTGACGTTCGATTCACCGCGCAAGAACCACAGTAGCTCCACCGCCACGGACTTGAAATGCACGCGTTTGGTGGTGATCAGGGGGAAGCTCCGGCCAAGGTCAAAGCGCAGTTGACGGCCGAAAACGCTGGTGGTTCCGGTGCCCGTGCGGTCGGATTTGTGCGTGCCATGGGCCAGGACATCGCGCAGGAGGTCTTCATAAGGCGTCGGGATGCTCACGGCTAAAGTCTACCGGGCCAAGCCCTGCCGGCCCCGCAATGGTCCCGCGGCCGGCCTCAGTGTTGGCCGCCGGCCGCGCATCGGATCAGCCCTTCCTCAGCTTGCCGCGGACCAGATCGAGCAGCAGCTCATCGGTGAGCCGGGCGTCGCGGCCGGCATTGACCAAAAGGTCGACGGCGGCAGTCACCGCTTCCGGCACCGGCCCGCCTGCCTGCTGGGCGCCGCCCGGTGCCGGCTGCGCGACGACGGTGCCGTTGCGCCGTCGGGATTCAATGAGTCCGGCAGCCTCAAGTTCCTTGTACGCCCGCGCGACCGTTCCGGCGGCGATGCCCAGATCGGCGGCCAGGCTGCGGACGGTGGGCAGCCGGCTTCCGGCGGTGAGTGTTCCGGTGGCGATCAGGGCGCTGATCTGCGAGCGGATTTGTTCATACGGCGGGGTTGCCGAGCGCAGGTCCACGGAGATGCCGGCGTTCACGGCACCCCTTCCCGGACAGGCTTCACCGGGGCGGCCGGAGTCCGGGCGAAACCCTTGACCGGGATGACGGCGATCACCACGCCGGCAGCCGCGAGCAGCACCCCGGCAATGATGGTCGGCTGCCACGGGGCTGCCCAGGTTGTTGCCGGCAGGCCCAGCAACGGCGGCCAGGCCTGGCTTGCCGTCATCAGCAGCACGCCCGCCTGGGCTGTGCAGTACGCGGCGAACGTCCGCACCACACGATGGACCGTGATGGCCCGCAGCGCGGCGTCCAGGCCGTGGATGTCGGTGGATATGCTGCGACGCCTCCGGGCCGCAACAACCGGCAGGCTGGCGATGGCCGCGACGGCCGCCGTCGCCACCGCCGCGACCACCCAGCCGGGAGAACCATCGGGGGCAGTGCCGTCCGGGCGCAGAATACCGTCCAGCCCGGCCTCACGCAGTTCCCATTCCCCCGCAGCAGTCAGCACCGTGATCGCGACGAAGAGTACGACGGCGACGATCGCCGTGGTGAGCAAAGCCGGGCTCACCACCTGCCGCGGCCATGTCCGCGGTATCCCGTGGGTGCCATAGCTGCGCTGGAGCAGCAGCTCGCCAGCCCCAGCCACCAGCAGAACGGCTGCCGCCATCAGCGCGACAAACAGCACCGGCAGCCCCGGAAGACCGGCGCCGAGAAGAAAGAATCCCAACGGGGCGGCGAGCAGCGGGGCCAGCCCTATGGCTGCCCCGAGGGAAACAACGAGACGGGTTGCCGGATGCGCGGCGGCCGGTGATCCTGAGAGCGCTGCCCTGTTCCCCTTGCCGTTGACCTGGACGCTGGGCAGCTTGGGTGGCGCCCACCCCCACATGACCAGCAGCACTACGAACGCCGCGAATCCGGCCGGGTTGGTCCAGCTGGTTACATTGGCGGCCGGATCGGGCCGGGCAGCAAAGTTGCCTGCCACCGCGGCAAGCCCGGCGGCGATGGTTGCGACGGTCCTCAGGAGCCTGTTCATGGCGATGGTCCGCAGCAGGTCGTTCTCCGGTGCATCCAGGGCCTCGAGCTGCCTCCGGTGGCTGATGAGTGTGAGCACCAGCGCGGTTCCCAACGCGAGGGTTAGCCAGGCGGCGCCCAGGCAGGCGGCCAAAACGAAACCCTGGATCCGGCCGTCCCCACCGGTGCGCCTGAAACTGCCGGGGTCTTCCTGCAAAGCGCCATACGGGATGGCGTCGTAGGCCGGAAGGCCAGCCACAAACCCGATCTGCAGCGCCGAACCGACAAAGATCGCAGCGACAGTCCAGGCGAGGGTACGGGGCAGGTAGTCCCGGACGAGGCGGATCTCCAACGAGGCCAGCCGGCGCGGGAGCCGGGGTCCGGGGTAGCTCAGCTGCCCCACGGCATGGACCGCCACGCAGCCCAGGACCGGCCACGCCAAAGCTCCGAGGATGCTTGTGGGCGTGGCCAGGGCGGGCGATGTGTTGCCCGCCGGAAGGATGCCCGCAGTCCACGCGGGCTGCAGGGAGCTAGCCAACCATCCGATCACGCCGATCCACAGCGCATGCTGGGAAACCGTCACGGCTGTGGTCCCGCCGCCCGGGGCCCTGATCACCCACCGCAACAGCAGGTACAGGCCGGCGGCCAACAGGAACGGCCACAACATGACCATGGGCGGCACATTGTGAACCGCTAATTCGAGACCGTCGACGCCCGGCACATCATCCCCCAGATTTTGCGCATCAATGTACTAAGTATTTGATACAAACATCTCGGGGTCAACAGGCTGCGTCGCGGCCGGGCGAGCCGAAAACCTAGTCGTCGAAGGGCTTGAACTGCTCCACTGCCACGATGCGGCGCCTGTTGTCGATGGCCACGTGGCACACCACCAGCTCACCAGGGGACAGGTACGGGTCGGCGTCCGGCAGGAGCGCGCGCACGCGGCCGGGCATGTGCTTGCCCAGCTGGCCCAGGATGGTGGGCAGGGCGGGGCGGTGCGTGCAGACGGCGACGGGGCGTGCCTTCTCCAGGAGCGACTCAATGGCGGCAGCGGTTTTTTTGGGGGTCCTGGCGTGCCGGTGTTCCGTCAGCGCTTCCACCAGTTTGACCTTGGCCCCTGTTGCCCTCAGGTATGGCGCCACGGTTGACACGCAGCGCTGCCAGGGACTCGTCACCACGCGGGGTGGCTTCCAGGCCTGCAGCAGCCGGCTGACGGCCTGCGCCTGCCTGATTCCCGTCGCGGCCAGGGGCCGTTCACCCTCGGCTTTGGACCAGGACGAGCGGGGCTTGGCCTTTGCATGCCGCACCACAATCAGCGGCCACGTGTTCAGGTCACCCCGGCCATGGGCTGCCCGCAGGTACTCCAAGGGAACGACGTCGGTCGGATTGGACAGCAGCCCCGCGGCCGTTTCAGGGGCGCACCACACCACGCGGTCCACCTCCTTGCCGTCGGGAACGAGGCGGGCTCCGTTGACGTGGACCGCCCAGTAGTGGACCACCTTCAGTCCAGTCGCCACCCGGTAGTGGATCGGCGGCAGCGGAATGCCCAGGGGTGCATCAAGTCCGATCTCCTCCTGCACCTCACGGGCCGCGCATTCGGGAAGGGTCTCGCCGGCGTCGATCTTGCCCTTGGGCCAGGACCAGTCGTCGTACCGCGGACGGTGGATCAGCAGGACTTCGAGACCTTCAGAGTTGATACGCCAGGGCAGCGCCCCGGCTGCGACGACGGCGACTGCCTCGCCGGGATGATCTGTTTGGTCTGCTACGAGGATGTCGCTCGCCAACGCCGCAGCCCTACCGACGGCTCAGGCTGCGCTGGCGGGTGCGCGACGCCAGCAGCCAGGACTGGATGTCGTCGAGGTGGCTGCCGTCGTCGGCAATGTGGTGCCGGTTCCATAGACCCTGGCTATCCAGATGCCAGCTGGCGGTCTCCGGATCCATGTAGCGGCGCAGCAGGTTAAGGACGTAGCTGATGTCGTCGGGATTGGACAGCTGGACAAGGGCCTCGACCCTGCGGTCCAGGTTCCGGTGCATCATGTCCGCCGAGCCGATGTAAACCACAGGATCGCCGCCGTTGGCAAAGGCGAACACCCGGGAGTGTTCCAGGAACCGGCCCAGCACGGAGCGCACCGTGATGTTGTCACTGAGGCCCGGAACGCCGGGACGCAGCGAGCAGATGCCGCGCACAACGACGTCCACCATCACGCCGGCCTGGGACGCGCGGTAAAGGGAGTCGATGATGGCTTCATCCACCATGGAGTTGACCTTGATCTGCACCCTGGCGGCCAGCCCGGCCCTGGCGTTGCGGATCTCGGTCTCGATGCGGTCGATCAGCCCGGAGCGGACGGAGCGCGGAGCCACCAAGAGCCGCTTGAACGTTGACTTCGGAGCATAGCCGGAGAGCTGGTTGAACAGCTTGGACAGGTCCTCGCCCACCTGGTCGTTCGCGGTCAGCAGGCCAAGGTCCTCGTAGTAGCGCGCGGTCCTCGGGTGGTAGTTTCCGGTGCCGATGTGGCAGTAGCGGCGCAGCCCGTCCACTTCCTGGCGGACCACCAGCGACAGCTTGCAGTGGGTTTTCAGGCCCACGATGCCGTAGACCACGTGGACGCCCGCCTGTTCCAGCTTGCGGGCCCATGAGATATTGGCCTGCTCGTCGAACCGGGCCTTGATCTCCACGAGGGCCAGCACCTGCTTGCCGGCCTCGGCGGCATCGATCAGGGCGTCAACGATGGGGGAGTCGCCCGAAGTCCGGTACAGGGTCTGCTTGATGGCCTGGACCTTGGGGTCCGCGGCCGCCTGTTCCAGGAACGCCTGCACGGAGGTGGAGAAGGAATCGTACGGGTGGTGAAGCAGGATGTCGCGGCGGCGCATGGCCGAGAAGACGTTGGCGGCCTTGGACGTCTCGGACTCGTTGAGGAACCGGGACGTGTGCGGCATGTGCTTGGGGTAATGAAGGTCGGCACGGTCAATTCCGGCAATGACGGACAGGCCGCGGAGGTCCAACGGAGCCGGGAGCGAGTACACCTCGGACTCGTCCACTCCGAGCTCACGGATGAGCAGGGCCCGGATGTTCGGGTTGATGTCGTGGGTGACCTCGAGGCGGACGGGCGGGCCGAACCGGCGGCGCAGCAGTTCCTTCTCCAGCGCCTGCAGGAGGTTCTCGGCGTCGTCCTCTTCCACTTCGAGGTCCTCGTTGCGGGTGACGCGGAAGATGTGGTGTTCCAGGACTTCCATGCCGGCGAAGAGCTTGTCCAGGTGGACGGCGATGACTTCCTCAAGCGCGATGAAACGCGCCACGCGTCCCGCGACCGCCCCTGCCCGCGGACCGTCGATGGAGATCAGGCGGGGAAGCTGGTCCGGAACCTTGAGGCGGGCGAAAAGTTCCTTGTCACTCACGGGGTTGCGGACCACCACGGCCAGGTTGAGGGAGAGGCCCGAAATGTAGGGGAACGGGTGTGCCGGGTCCACGGCCAGCGGCGTCAGGATCGGGAAGACCTTTTCGGCGAACATGGCGCTGAGCTGCTGCTTGGCGGTGTCGTCCAGTTCGTCCCAGTGCATCAGGTGGATGTGCTCGTAGGCCAGGGCGGGGCGGATCTGTTCGGCGTAGACCTGGGCATGGCGCTGCTGGAGGCGGTGGGCTTCGTCCCCGATCTTCTCCAGCACCTCCACCGGGCTGAGGCCGGCAGGGGAGGGCACGGCGAGGTTGGTGGCGATGCGCCGCTTCAGGCCCGCCACCCGGACCATAAAGAACTCGTCCAGGTTGGACGCGAAGATGGACAGGAACGCCACGCGTTCCAGGAGGTGGAGCGTAGGATCTTCGGCGAGCTCGAGGACACGGGAGTTGAAAGCCAGCCAGCTGAGCTCGCGGTCCAGGAAACGGTCCGGCCGGATGTCCCCTTCGGGCACAAGGTTGGGCGCAAACTCGGGGATGTCGATCCGGTCCTGCGTTGCGCGCGAGGCAGGGACTTCGGATGAGCCGAAGCGCGCGCGCACCGGCGCTGAAGCGCCCTCGGACGTGACTGTTCCGGCGGGTTCCGGTTTCATGGTCTCTCCTCTTACCTGGCGCTTGATGCTGGCCCTCGGCCGGCGCGGTTCTTTACCAACCTTACAATCAATCAGCGTCCACAAGCCCTAGATTTCGGGCCACCTGAAGTCGTTAGTCACACGAGTGGGATAACTCACCCGGGTGCCACTAAACGGAGGCCAGCGGTCCGTACATCACGTCCATATCCCAGCGTGTGAAGCCCAGGCCCCGGTAGAGGGAAACGGCAGCGGTGTTGTCGGCATCCGTGTAGAGCATGACGGCGTGAAGCCCCAGACCCTGCAGATGCCTGATGCCAGCCACTGTGAGGGCTTTACCCAGGCCCATACCCTGCGCGGCCGGCGTGACACCAACAGCGTAGACCTCGCCAATCGCCGGGTGGGCGCCGTGGCGCGGATGCACCTTGGTCCAGTGGAATCCCAGCAACCGGTCCTCGGCGTCCACGGCCAACAGAAAGCCGGCGGGATCAAACCAGTCCTCGGCCATGCGGGCATCCAGGTCCGCGCGGGACATCGAGCCCTGCTCGGGGTGGTGGGCAAATGCGGCGCGGTTCGCAGCCAGCCAGCGGTCCTCGTCCTTGCCCGGCACAAAGGGGCGGAGCGTGACGCCATCCGGCAGGCCGACGTCGGGCAGTTCTGCCGTGGCGGTGGTCAGCCTCATCTTCCAGAGTTCGCGCACCGGACCGTAGCCGTAGCGGGCGGCGAGGTCCGCGGCTGCCTCGTGGTTGCCGTGGGACCATGCCTTCAGCCCATCCAGCCCTCGCCCCGACTGGAGTGCGCCGACAAGCCTGTCCGCCACGCCCTGGTTGCGGTAGCTGGGGTGGACGGCAATTTCCAGCACACCGCTGCCGTCCGGCTCCTCCACAACAACGGCAAACCCGGCCAGGTCCTGGCCGGAGGAGGGATCGGAGTCCTCGTCCGGCGCGTAGAGCGCCAGGGTCAGGAGGGAACGCTCGGCGGAGTCACCGGCACGGAGCGTTACCACCGTTTGCTCGGAAAGTGAGGGGTTGCCGTCAGACTCCTCGGCAGCTGCGAGGAGCGCCACGGAGTCCTTCAGCAGCTGTTCTTCCAGACCGCCGTGGACGATAAGGACGGGCCATTTTTCCGGGTGCGCAGGACTCATGAGGCTAGGCTATACGCCCCGGCCGGAAGGCGCTCCGATTTGATGGCCACGGGGCGGGCACGTATAGTCGATATCTCACCCGCCGGTAACGGTGGGAAACGAGGGGGATCCACCAGTGGGGTGGCCTCGATACGTTCGACCCGTATGTCCTCCACAAATACAGCATCACTAAGACAGGAACAGCCCCGGACCAGAGGTCCGGGGCTGTTCCTGTCTTAACGGTGTCAGGCTTCCGTCAGTTCGTCTTCCTGCTGCCGCACCAGGGTCAGGCGGTAGCCGACGTTCCGGACCGTGCTGATCAGGTTTTCGTGGTCCGCGCCGAGTTTGGCCCGCAGCCGCCGGACGTGGACATCCACGGTGCGCGTGCCGCCGTAGTAGTCATAGCCCCACACTTCGGTGAGCAGTTGCTGGCGGGTGAAGACGCGGCCGGGGTGCTGGGCCAGGTATTTGAGGAGTTCGAATTCCTTGAACGTCAGGTTCAGCGGGGCGCCGTTGACGCGGGCAGTGTAGCTAGCTTCATCGATGACCACGCCTGCCGCCCGGATCTCCGTGGGGGCGTCATCCTTGTCCGGCACTGCGCGCGCCACGGAGAGCCTGATGCGGGCTTCCACTTCGGCGGGACCGGCTGAATCGAGCACGATGTCATCCACGGCCCAGGCCGAAGAAACAGCGGCCATGCCGCCCTCGGTCAGGATCAGGACCAACGGTGCGCTCAGACCTGTGGCCTTGAGCAGCTGGGTGAGGGAGCGGGCGCCCACCAGGTCCTTGCGGGCGTCGAGAAGCACAATATCGCAGGGATCGGTCTCCAGCAGGGCTGTGGGTTCCGCGGCGAGGATGTGCACGCGGTGGTTCAGCAATTCCAGGGCAGGCAGAATGTCTACCGAAGAACCGGTGCTGTTCGTCAATAGCAGGATGTGCGACATTGTTCCTCCAAGGGGCGTCCGCGCATCTTCGGGCGACTGAACCGGGTTTTCACCGGCCGGTACTATCTCCACTGCAGCGGACATGGCCGACTAAGAATCTATCCGGCCGGCATCCGTAGCAGGAAGCGTAGCTGAACTCTGAGTATACCCACCGGCCTGCACGACAGCACGGATTCCGCCCCCTCAAACCTTCGTTTTGCGACATATCCGGGTCATATAAGGCAGGATTGAACCGTCGGGCAGAACGCCCTGACACCGAAGGCCGAGCCGCCGGGTCCACAGCCAGAATGGGATGCCACGAATTGAGTGCAGAGTCGAAGCCGAAGCGAACCGGCCGGCCGGGTTCCCGGTGACCGCCGAGGTGCAGGCCCCGGCAAAGTCACTGGGCTCGTGGGTCATCGGTGTTGTCGGAGTGGCGGGACTCGTAGCGATCATCGCCGGCGTCTACATCTCACGCGAGGTACTCATCGGCGTCGCTGTGGTGATCGCTGTGGCAGTAGGCATCGGCTGGCCCCATTTCCTGCGCATCCCCGCGAAAAAGACCCTAGCAGCCGTCATTGCGCTGCCCGGCGTCGGATCGGCGCTCGCTGCCGGTTTTGTCCCCGCCCCGGGTTTTCTGGACTGGACACCGGCGTTCATGGCGTTGGGAATGATGGCTGTGTTTGTGGTGCAGCTCATCCGAGGCACGGGCCAGGCCCAACGGCTTGAGTCCACCCTGGGCTGCTGCGCCGGGGTGCTCCTCTCGTGCCTGGGGGCAGGCTGGATTGCCGGCGCGCGCTTCAACGGCGTGCGGGAGATGCTCCTGGTGGCAGCCGTCAGCGCTGCCGTGGCTCTGCTGGCCGGCCTGATCCGCTGGCCGGACAGCATCGTGGCCCCCCTCGGCATCGTGATGGCAGGACTTGCCGGGCCGCTCGCCGGCCTGGTCTTCTCCGATATTGCCGTTCTGCCGGCGGCGACCTTCGGTGTTGTGGTGGGCGCCGTGCTGGTCAGCTTCCGCCGACTCGTAACACTCCGCGGCGGTCCGCTGAATCTTCTGGCTGCGGTTAGCATGGGCCTTGCGCCGGTTTCGGCCGTGGGCTCCCTGGCTTACTTCATAGACAAACTACTCATCTACTAACCGGTTAGGATGGCATCATGTCCGTTCTTGCATTTGAAATCTTCTTCCTCGTCCTGCTCGGCATCGCCAGCCTGTCCATGGCCTGGTTCGCCGGCTTTGTGGTTTACCGCCTCTTCAAAGGCCAGAAGTAAACCCGTTCAACGAGCTAGCATTTTCCTGAGGTAATTGCCGTGCCGATAGAAATTCCTACAGACCTGACACCGGAACTTGTTCCGCTTTCCTGGCTCATTGGTGAGTGGGAAGGCAGCGGCCGTCTCGGCAGCGGGGACGAGGACTCGGAGCACTTCCTCCAGCATGTCTCCTTCACGCACAACGGCTTGCCGTATCTTCAGTACCGCGCGGAGAGCTGGTTAACCGACGACGACGGCACGCGCCTGCGGCCGCTGACGGTTGAGACCGGTTTTTGGGCGCTGGAGCGCAAACAGCTTGATGCCGACGGCGGACCGGGCCTGATTCCGGCCGATATTGTTCCCGCTCTTAAGAGCGCCGATGAAGTCGAAGCGCTCCGCAATAAAGACGGCGGGTTCGATATCTCGGTGTCCATCTCACATCCCGGCGGGATCTCCGAGCTCTACTACGGGCAGATCAAGGGCCCGCAGATCCAGCTGACCACCGACATGGTGATGCGCGGCAGCCATTCCAAGGACTACAGCGCGGCCACCCGGATCTTCGGACTGGTGGACGGCAACCTGCTCTGGCGCTGGGACGTGGCCACCGGCGGAACATCGCAGCCCGGCAAGGGCCTCGAAGCGCACGCCTCTGCCTTCCTGAAAAAGGTTTCCTGACGCCCTGCAGTGGCACCGGTCATCAGTAGACTTGGCATCCTGGGCTTCACCCACGAGTGAATCAAGGGAGCATCATGGCTACACAGAAGGACTCCACGGATTACAGCGACCTGAAGGCTGTGTTCTTCAACGGCACTCTGAAACGTTCGCCGGAGACCAGCAACACCGAGGGCCTGATCAATGTCAGCCGCCTCATCATGGAGAAGCAGGGCGTGAGCACCCGCGTGATCAGGACTGTCGATCACGACATTGCCAGCGGTGTTTACCCGGACATGACCGAGCACGGCTGGCCGTCCGATGAGTGGCCGGAACTGTACCCTGCAGTTGAAGAGGCCGACATTGTGGTGGTGGCCGGTCCCATCTGGCTGGGCGACAACTCCTCCCAGACCAAGAAGCTGATCGAACGGCTTTACGCGCATTCGGGGGAACTCAACCACAAGGGCCAATGGGTGTTCTACCCCAAAGTTGGCGGCTGCCTGATCACCGGCAACGAGGACGGCATCAAGCACTGTTCCATGAACGTGCTGTACAGCCTGCAGCACATCGGCTTCACCATCCCTCCCCAGGCCGACGCCGGCTGGATCGGCCCGGTTGGCCCCGGCCCGAGCTATCTTGACGAAGGCTCCGGCGGCCCCGAATCCGACTTCACCAACCGCAACACCACTTTTATGACATGGAACCTGCTGCATTTCGCCCGGATGCTTAAGGACGCCGGCGGGATTCCCGCCTACGGCAATCTTCCTGAAGAATGGAAAGCCGGAACACGCTTCGACTTCGAAAACCCGGAATACCGCTGACCGGAATACCCACCGACCTAAGGACGTTCCCCCAGTATGACTACTCCCAGCCCCCTACTGTCGCGCCCCGGCGCCGTCGAGGCCACCGGCGCGGACACCGGCGTCGCATCCCACTACGGTGAGCCGTTGCGTGAGCAGCGCGCCCTCGCGGCCGGCACCGCCGTCGTCGACCTCTCCCACCGCGGCGTGGTGACGGTCAGCGGTCCGGACCGGCTGACCTGGCTGAACACCCTGTCTTCCCAGCAGGTCACCGGCCTGCAGCCGGGGGAGTCAAGTGAGTTGCTGCTGTTGAGTATCCAGGGCCGGATCGAGTTTGACGCCCGTGTAGTGGACGACGGCGGGACCACCTGGCTGATTGTTGAAGCCGCCGAGGCTGCACCGCTGGCTGAGTGGCTGAACAAAATGAAGTTCATGCTGCGCGTGGAGGTCACCGACGTCTCCGCCGACTGGGCCGTGCTCGGGTCCACCAAGACTGTGGAGGAATGGTCCGGGCTGCTGGCCTGGCGGGATCCGTGGCCGCACGTCGGCGCCGGCGGCTACTCCTACGCTGTGGTTCCGGAGGAAGGGCACCCGGGGCTGGAGCGCCCCTGGATCGAGTACCTCGTCCCGGCCGCTGCACTTGAGGACACTTTGGCGGACCGCCCGCTCGCCGGTGTTATGGCGGCCGAAGCCCTCCGCATTGCCGCGTGGCGCCCCAGGCTGGGCGCGGAAACCGACGACAAAACCATTCCGCACGAACTGGACCTCCTCCGCACCGCCGTGCACTTGTCGAAGGGTTGCTACAAAGGCCAGGAGACCATCGCCCGCGTGCACAACCTGGGCCATCCGCCGCGGCGCCTGGTGTTCCTCCAGCTGGACGGATCGCAGCACACCATGCCCGCGCCCGGTAGCCAGGTCATGCTGGGCGAGCGGAAGGTCGGAACAGTGACCTCCGTTGCGCAGCACTACGAAATGGGCCCGGTGGCGCTGGCCGTCATCAAACGGTCCGTCGCACCGGACGAAATGCTGACCGTGCTGGACGGCGAGGAGCCTTACATCGCTGCCCAGGAAGTAATTGTTGCCCCCGACGCCGGCCAGGTAGTGGGACGCCAGACTGGATTCCTGAGGGGGACCCGCTCATGACCGAGAACACCGCACCCGACGCCGCTACGCCCGGTGCCGCCAAACCCGAGGCCGCACCCGACGACGAAGCGGTGGCGTTGGCGCACCGGCTCTTCCAGGCTGCCCGGGAGGGGGACACCGGCCTGCTGCGGAGATATCTCGAGGCCGGGGCGCCCGCCACCATGACCAACACTGCGGGCGATTCGCTGCTGATGCTGGCCGCCTACCACGGCCACGCTGAGACGGTACAGCTGATCCTGGAGCACGGCGGCGAGGCCAACACGGCCAACGACCGCGGCCAGACCCCCTTGGCCGGTGCAGCATTCAAGGGGTATGTGGACGTGTCCCGCGTGTTGCTGGACGCCGGTGCAGATCCCGACGCCGGCAGCCCCTCCGCCCGGGCCGCCGCGCAGATGTTCGCCCGCACCGACATCCTCGATCTGCTGGGCAACTGAGGCTTGGAAAGTGTAGCGCGGCCCTGGCCAGCCCTCTGGTCCCTGGTCATCGGGTTCTTTATGATCCTGATCGACACCACCATCGTTTCGGTGGCCAACCCCAGCATCATGGAGGGACTGGAAACGGACATCAATGCCGTGATCTGGGTGACCAGCGCCTACCTGCTGGCCTACGCCGTGCCGCTGCTGATCACTGGCCGGCTCGGCGACCGCTTCGGACCCAAGAAGCTCTACCTCTCCGGCCTCGTGGTCTTCACGCTCGCCTCCCTCTGGTGCGGGCTGGCCGGTGACGTCCAGACGCTGATCACGGCCCGGATCTTCCAGGGCCTGGGCGCCGCCATCATGACGCCGCAGACCATGGCGGTGATCACCAGGATCTTCCCGCCGGACCGCCGGGGCGCCGCCATGGGCCTGTGGGGCGCCACCGCGGGCCTGGCAACGCTGGTGGGACCAATCCTGGGCGGCCTGCTCGTGGACAGCCTCGGCTGGGAATGGATCTTCTTCATCAACGTCCCGGTCGGCATCGTTGGATTTATCCTCGCCTGGCGGTTCGTCCCCACCCTCAGCACGCACCCCCATAAGTTCGACATCCCGGGCGTGCTGCTCAGCGCCGTCGGGCTGTTCCTCCTGGTGTTCGGCATCCAGGAAGGCGAGACGTACAACTGGGGGACCATCGTGGGCCCCGTCAGCGTCTGGGGTCTCATCATCACGGGCATGGTGGTGCTTGGGGCGTTCATTCTCTGGCAGCGCTTCAACAAGGGCGAGCCGCTCCTGCCGCTGGGCCTGTTCCGGGACCGCAATTTCTCCTTGGCCAACATCGGGATCACCACCGTTGGCTTCACCGTGACCGCCTTCGCGCTGCCCCTCATTTTCTACTACCAGCTGGTGCGGGGCATGACGCCCACCGAATCGGCGCTCATGATGGTTCCCATGGCCCTCATCTCCGGTGGCCTGGCGCCCGTGGTGGGCAAGATCATCGACCGTGTCGATCCGAAGTACATCACTGCCGGCGGGCTGGTCCTGATGGCCGTGGCGCTGTTCTGGAACTCCGCCCTGATGCACCCGGATACACCGATCCTGCTCTTCCTCCTGCCCAGCGCCGTCCTGGGGTTCGCGAATGCCGGCATCTGGGCGCCCCTGAGCTCCACGGCCACGCGCAATCTGCCCCCGCGTC
Source organism: Pseudarthrobacter sp. (assembly GCF_036675385.1). Classification (NCBI taxonomy): domain Bacteria; kingdom Bacillati; phylum Actinomycetota; class Actinomycetes; order Micrococcales; family Micrococcaceae; genus Pseudarthrobacter; species Pseudarthrobacter sp. Next base: position 24,496 of record NZ_JAKFFD010000184.1, read on the forward strand.
AGGCCGGGGCAGGTTCCGGGGTCTACAACACCACCCGCCAGATCGGCGCGGTACTGGGCAGCGCGGCCATCGCAGTGCTCATCCAGGCGCGCCTGGCCGCGGAGCTTCCCGCGCACGGTCCCGGGGCGGGCGGAATGGAATTCTCCGGCCAGTTGCCTGAGGCGCTCCATGGGGGATTCTCGACGGCGATGGGACAGTCCATCCTGCTTCCTGCCGGTGTGATCCTGGTGGGCGCTGCCGTGGCACTGTTCTTCGCCAAGCCCAAGGCCGTGGCGGGCTGGAGCGGTCAGCCGGCGGCTCCGGCCGTAGAGGCCACGCGGGCGTCCCAGGCGGCGTCACAAAAGTAGGCAGCCGTCCCAGACAGCGTCAGCCCAGGTGCACGCTGGTCTGGATGCCGCCAGTGGACAGGCCCAGCTGGCGCGCCAGGGCCACCGCCCCGGTGTTGCTGACTTCGGCCCGCCACTGGATGGTGAGGCCGGCCGCGAGGGCCTCGTGGGCTGCGATGGATGCGGCCACGGATCCCAGCCCGCGGCGCCGCCACTCGGGGTCCACCAGGACTCCCATCTGCGCGAGAAGTCCTTCCCATTCCCCGTAGGCGCCGCAGGCCACCGGAACACGCAGCCCGTCCACCTCGTGGAGGATCGTGTAGCGGTTTTCGAGTTCTGACAGGTGCACTTCGTTGACGTCGTCCGGCGGGCACAGGCCTTCGAGCTCGATCGCCTCCGGGTTTCCGTGGGACACGGTCAGCTCTTCGGAAGGCTGGCGCAGGGGCAGGTCGTCGGCGAAGAACAACGC
>NZ_JAKFFD010000217.1:0-25224 GCF_036675385.1 Pseudarthrobacter sp.
GACGCCGCGAAGTGGTCCGTGTACAACAGTGCCGGGCACGACGGGAATGGCATTCGGAGTCCCCAGCAGGTCACGGTAGACGGTTCCAAAATGGTCATGACTGGAACACCGGACGGCACCACCGCTGGAATGAGCGCGAAGTTTGGGCGCCAGAAGTACGGCCGGTGGGAGGTTCGCGCGGCGGGTTCGGGTGACAATGAGTACCACATGGTGTCGCTCCTGTGGCCGGATAGTGGGAATTGGCCGTGTGACGGCGAAGTTAACTACGCCGAGACGATGGGTGACTGGAACGTCATCAAGTTCTTCCTCCACCGCGATGGATGTTCGAACTTGTTGACGTCGGCGGCCAAGGCTCTGGACGTTAGTCAGTTCCACAACTACGCGGTTGACTGGTCTCCGAATGGGATCGTCGGCTACGTCGATGGTGTGAAGTGGTTTGAGGACAACGACCCGGCGCACCAGCCTCCTGGACCGATGCACCAGACGCTGCAACTGGACTGGTTCCCAGACAGCACTGATAACGGCGCTGGAGAGATGCGGGTGGATTGGGTTCGCGTCTATGCGGCTGGCGATCCAACTCCCGCTGCCCTGCCGCCGCCATCCGATGAGTCGTTTGAGTTCGCCGCCACCGGGGACATAAACCCTGCGGGTAACACGTCGGCCACGTCGCACAGTGGTAAGAACGCGGCTAGCATCATCGCCGGTCTCAACGACGGTTCGCTGGACAACTTCCTTGCGCTGGGCGATTTCCAGTATGACGATGGCACCTGTACCGCGCTCGAGGCTTACGACCAGTTGTGGGGTCCGGCTAAGGCCAAGACGTACTGGATCGCTGGCCCGAATCATGATGTTGAACCCGGCAAGAATGATGACGTTGACCGGTACATGGATGGGCAGTGCGTTTCCACGGTGAAGAGCGCGACCAGCTCCGATGTTGTACGGTTCCAAGACGCTCTTGATTGGTATTCGTTCGACAAGGGCAACTGGCACATTCTTGTAGCGCCTACGGCCACATGGCGTTATAACGCTACGCGGGCGCAAGCGATGACCTCGGAGATGGATGCCAACCTGAAAGCGGCAAAGGCCGCTGGAAGGCATCTGGCGGTTATGTATCATGATCCGTATTTCACCAGCAGCACATCGAGCCATACCCGCTTCTCCAAGGCGAAGCCGTGGATTGACGTCTTCTGGGCGAACCGCGTTCGTGTGTTGCTGTCCGGCTCACAGCACAATTATGAGCGGACCTGCCCGATAAACAACGAGGACCAGTGCGTTGCGGACGGGATGCAACAATTTCAGGTGTCCACTGGTGGAATCGGCCTCCGGGCGTTCACCAGCAGCCCCTCTTATGTGCAGCGGAAGTTTAGCGACACATGGGGTCACCTACGGATGAGCCTCAAGGCTGACGGCTCTTATACGTGGGAATTCCGTCCCGTTTCTGGCGGAATGCAGACTGACAGCGGGTCTCGAAGCCATGGCTAATACCTCGGTTCCGATCACCGCAAATGCCCCACAGCGATCGAGGGACAAAAGGAAACCCCGTCTTCACGGCTTATGGCCAGTGAAGACGGGGTTTCTTTGGTGCACCCCCCGGGACTTGAACCCGGAACCCATTGATTAAGAGTCAATTGCTCTGCCAATTGAGCTAGAGGTGCATCTCTTATGTGGTGACCTTCCGGGCTTTTTCTTTCCCGGTTGATCTCCGCAACGACATGAAACTCTACACGAACTTCCGACCCATGTGAAATCGAGGCCCCGATGCTCCCCGCGCTCAGCCGGGAGGGGCAAGAACCAGCACAAAATCAGGGTTTTTGTTGTTGGTCAGCAGCCAGAAGCCGCCGTCGGGAGTCCGGATGACGTCCCGGATCCTGCCGTATTCGCGTGTGAAATAGGCCACAGGAGCGCTTGCCTCCTCGCCGGACAGGGACACCGTCCAGAGGCGTTGCCCGCGCAGGGCGCCGAGGTAGGCGGTCGACCCGGCAATTTCCAGGCCGCTGGGTGAGGAGTCCGCCGTCGAAGGCCACACCACTTTCGCGTCGCGGTACCCGTCCCGGTGCGGTGCGCCGGTTACTGCGGGCCAGCCGTAGTTGGCTCCTGGCTCGATGAGGTTGAGCTCGTCGTTGACGTCCGGGCCGAACTCGCTGGACCAGAGCCGGCCGGCGCTGTCCCACGCCAGTCCTTGGACGTTTCGGTGCCCCAGGCTGTACACGGCATTGCCAAAAGGGTTGCCAGGCGCGGGGACACCCTCCGGAGTCAGCCGCAGGATCTTCCCGCCCAGAGCGTTGCGGTCCTGTGGCTGTTCGCGGCGCTGGGAGTCGCCTGTGCCCACGTACAGGAACCCGTCCGGGCCGAAGCGGATCCGGCCGCCATTGTGGGTTGATGCCTTCGGGATTCCGGAAAAGACCACCTCGGGGTCGCCAAGGTCCAGGGATCCGTCAGGCTGTTCCGTCAGCTTCAGCCGGGCGATGCGGTTGTCCTGTGCCGAGGTGAAGTACAGGTAAAGGTAGTTGTCGGACGGAAAGCCGGGGGAGAGGGCTAGTCCCAGCAAGCCTCCCTCACCGCCAGGAGCCACGCCGGGGACCTGGCCGATGGTGGTCGCCCTGCCATCACGGACAGCTTTCAGCAGCGCAGAGTCACGCTCGGAGACGACGGCGGTTCCGTTCGGCAGGAATACCGCGGCCCAGGGAATGTCAAGCTGGAGATCGAGCCGTGCCACAACCTCCGGTGGCGTGGCGTTACCAGGGCCGGTCCCGATCCCGTTGCCTGTGCTGGTCCCGGTTCCTGTGATACTGCCGGTGGGGGCATCGTTGGCGTCCCCCGTGCAGCCCGACAGCAGCACGGCCAGGCACACTGCGAAGGCGCCCGCAGTGGGCTTGGCCGCCGCGAAGGCCCGAAAGTGCGCCTGCGTCCGGTCAGATACGCGTCCGCCGGGGGGCGCGGAAGCCGGCAGCTTCCGCATGGGCCGCCGACTCAAACCAGACGTCGGCTTTCGTCTGCTCATAGTCCGGATGCCCCTCCTCGTAATAGACCATCGCTCCGGCGTCGGCCTTGACCTCGAAATCCGCCGGACCGCTTCCATCCGGGCCGGGCGACGCGGAACCTGCGCCGTAGGGCTGGTCCGCGGCGAGATGCCCGGTCGGTTCTGGTGTATCAGCGGCTTCGGCTTCCGCAGCGGCCGTTTCTGCGCCGGGCAGCGTGGGTGCATGGGGCTCCGTGTATTCCGGATGATGCACAAATCCGGCGCCCTGGGCCGGTGGCGCTTCGGACATTGGGGTGTCGGCAATTACGGTGGAAGCTTCGTCGGCCGGCCGGTGGCTGGCGGCGGATGGGGCTGGTGCACTTGCCTCTGACCACTGGGTTTCCCACTCGGCTTCGTCTGCCTGCCGGCTCACACTCTCCGTGCTGCCAGGTTCCTGGGCTGCTAGCGACTCCGGGCGAGCCGGCTTCTCTTGCCCAGCCGGCTGCTCAGGTCGGCCGGGTTCCCCAGAGCCAGCCGGCTCGGGGGATAGCAGTTCTTCGGCGGACGGGCGTTCCGGTGCATCAGCTGCAGCGGTTTCTGCGGGACCAGCAGTGTCTGTGGCACCAGCGGTATCTGCGGCACCAGCAGTAACAGCGGAACCGGCAACGTCGGGTTCGGCGATGATGTGCTGCCCGACGCTGGTGTCTTTTTCAACGCTGGCTTCTTCACCGCCGTCCTTGTGCCCAGCGCCGGCTTCTTGGGATTCTGCCGTGCTGGACCGATCGGGCGCCTCGTCGGCCGTCGTCGGTGGTGTCGGCTCAGAAGCGCCGAAGCCCGCAGCGCCGGGGATGCCTGCCGTGCCCGCAGCTTCCGCCGAGGCGGCTGCGCTTCCGCCGGCGAGGCCGCCGTCCGTCCGGATCGGCGTGGAGTCGCCGGTGTTCGAGGAACTGCTGCGGTTCAGCAGCCACCACACAACGCCCACGATCAGCACAATGAGGATAATCCAGAAGACAAAATCCATAGCAGGGCCCTTCAGTCCGGATGGCATGGTTGCCGTTCCCTGACGGTACGTCGGCGCCAACGGGACTGTCTAGGTTCCGGCAGGCCAGCAGGGGCCCATCTCAGAATTTGAGACGAGAGTCCACCATTTGATCGAAATATTCCTGAAAATCGGCCAAACGGGCTGTTCGGGTCGTTGGCGTCCCGATCCGAGTCATAGACTTTGACCCATGAGTGAGGACACCCAAACAGCAACCGAGAACAAGATCGACATCAAACCCCGCAGCCGGGTCGTCACCGACGGGATCCATGCCGCCCCCGCGCGCGGTATGTTCCGCGCCGTCGGCATGGGCGATGACGACTTCGCGAAGCCCCAGATCGGTGTTGCGAGTTCCTGGAATGAAATCACTCCTTGCAACCTCTCCCTGAACCGGCTGGCCCAGGGCGCCAAGGAAGGTGTCCACGCAGGCGGCGGTTTCCCCATGCAGTTCGGCACTATCTCCGTCTCTGACGGCATCTCCATGGGCCACGAAGGCATGCACTTCTCCCTCGTTTCCCGTGAGGTCATCGCCGACTCCGTCGAAACCGTCATGCAGGCCGAGCGCATTGACGGCTCGGTCCTCCTGGCCGGCTGCGACAAGTCCCTCCCCGGCATGCTGATGGCTGCCGCCCGCCTGGACCTGGCCAGTGTGTTCCTGTACGCCGGCTCCATCATGCCGGGCTGGGTCAAGCTTGAGGACGGCTCCGAAAAGGAAGTCACCCTGATTGACGCCTTCGAAGCCGTCGGGGCCTGTGCCGCCGGCAAGATGAGCCTCGAAGACCTGACGCGTATTGAAAAGGCCATCTGCCCCGGCGAAGGCGCCTGCGGTGGGATGTACACCGCCAACACCATGGCCTGCATCGGCGAAGCCCTGGGCATGTCCCTCCCCGGCTCCGCCGCCCCGCCCTCGGCAGACCGCCGTCGTGATGATTTTGCCCGCAAGTCCGGCGAGGCAGTGGTCAACCTGCTCCGCCTTGGCATCACCGCCCGGGACATCATGACCAAGAAGGCGTTCGAAAACGCCATCGCCGTGACCATGGCATTCGGTGGCTCCACCAACGCCGTCCTGCACCTCCTGGCCATCGCCCGCGAAGCTGAAGTCGAGCTGAACCTGGAGGACTTCAACCGCATCGGCGACAAGATCCCGCACCTGGGTGACCTGAAGCCGTTCGGCCGCTACGTCATGACGGATGTGGACAAGATCGGCGGCGTGCCGGTCATCATGCGCGCACTGCTCGACGCCGGCCTGCTGCACGGCGACTGCCTCACCGTCACGGGCAAGACCGTGGCCGAGAACCTCGCCGCGATTAACCCGCCGGACCTGGACGGCAAGATCCTCCGCGCCATGGACAACCCGATCCACAAGACCGGCGGCATCACCATCCTGCACGGCACCATGGCGCCCGAGGGTGCTGTGGTGAAGAGTGCCGGCTTCGACGCCGACGTCTTCGAGGGCACCGCCCGCGTCTTCGAGCGCGAGCAGGGTGCCCTGGCCGCCCTGGATGAGGGCCTGATCAAGGCTGGCGACGTTGTAGTCATCCGCTACGAAGGCCCCAAGGGCGGCCCCGGCATGCGCGAGATGCTCGCCATCACGGGCGCCATCAAGGGCGCCGGGCTGGGCAAGGACGTCCTGCTCCTCACTGACGGCCGCTTCTCCGGCGGAACCACCGGCCTCTGCATCGGCCACGTGGCACCGGAAGCTGTCGACGGCGGCCCCATCGCCTTCGTCAAGGACGGGGACCGGATCCGCGTGGACATCGCGGCCCGCAGCTTCGACCTGCTGGTTGATGAGGCCGAGCTCGAATCCCGCAAGATCGGCTGGGAGCCCCTCCCGGCCAAGTTCACCAAGGGTGTGCTCGCCAAGTACGCCAAGCTGGTCCACAGCGCCTCCACGGGCGCATACTGCGGGTAGCACGGTTTCGTTCCTCAACCTCCGGCCGCTTGGTTGAGCCCAACTAGGTAGCAGTAACTGTCGTTATGAGCGCTCATAACGACAGTTACTGCGACCCAGTTGGGGGAATGTGGCCAACCAGTGGACAATGGTGTCCACACTGTGAGATGCGCACAGTCCTCGTTGACATGTATCTCACACAGAGGGAAAACTGAACGCATGATCGCATTCGTTACCAGCTGCGCCGCTGCAGATGCAGCCGTCGTCCTTACCAAGCGCGTGGCCCACTAGCCCGACTGGTAACGAACCGTCACGCGCAACCCCTCGAAAAGCCGCAAGGCTGAGGGGTTTTTTTATTTCCGCATTTCCGAGTACACAGATGATCCACAAGGAAGAGTCCGATGAGCAAAGGATCGCCGATCAGCCCCTCGCTGATGGCTAATAAGTCCGCTGGAGCCCCCAAGGCTCCGGAACGCGCCGACCGAACGGCTGACCAGGCCGCCGTCGTCGCTGATCTTGCCGCTGTCTCTCCTGTCCTTGGGCCGAACAACGTTGTACCCCCAACGGTGATGACCGGCTCGCAAGCTATTGTCCGATCGCTCGAAGAACTCGGCGTCGACGATATTTTTGGTTTGCCTGGTGGCGCGATCCTGCCTACCTATGACCCCTTGATGGCCTCCAGCATGAATCACATACTGGTCCGTCACGAACAGGGAGCCGGCCACGCCGCGCAAGGCTATGCCATGGTTACCGGCCGGGTGGGCGTCTGTATCGCCACCTCGGGACCCGGTGCCACCAACCTCGTTACGGCCATCATGGATGCCCACATGGATTCGGTGCCGATGGTGGCCATAACCGGCCAGGTATCCAGCGGTGTGATCGGCACCGACGCGTTCCAGGAAGCCGACATTGTTGGCATCACCATGCCGATCACCAAGCATTCGTTCCTGGTGACCGACCCCAACGACATCCCGCACGTTATGGCGGAGGCCTTCCACCTGGCCTCGTCCGGACGTCCCGGCCCGGTCCTCGTGGATGTCGCAAAGGACGCCCAGCAGGGTCAGATGACCTTCTCGTGGCCGCCGAAGATCGACCTCCCCGGCTACCGCCCGGTGACGCGCGGCCACAACAAGCAGGTCCGCGAAGCAGCCAAGCTGATCGCTGCGGCCACCAAGCCGGTGCTCTACGTGGGCGGCGGCGTGGTCAAGGCTCACGCCTCCAAGGAACTCCGCGAACTGGCGGAACTCACGGGCGCGCCCGTTGTCACTACCCTGATGGCGCGCGGTGTGTTCCCCGATTCCCACCCGCAGCACGTGGGCATGCCGGGTATGCACGGGACCGTTTCCGCTGTCACGGCGCTGCAGCAGTCCGACCTGCTCATCACGCTTGGAGCACGCTTCGATGACCGGGTGACCGGTATCCTGAAGTCCTTCGCACCGAACGCCAAGGTGATCCACGCGGATATTGACCCCGCCGAAATCTCCAAGAACCGCACCGCCGACGTGCCGATCGTGGGATCCGTCAAGGAAATCATCCCCGAGCTCACCGAGGCTGTCCGTTCACAGTTCGAATCCGCCGGCACGCCGGACCTCACCACCTGGTGGGCGTTCCTTAACAACCTTAAGGAAACCTACCCGCTGGGCTGGACCGAGCCGGAGGACGGGCTCAGCGCCCCGCAGCGCGTCATCGAACGCATCGGCGCGCTGACCGGCCCCGAAGGCATCTACGTTGCCGGCGTTGGCCAGCACCAGATGTGGGCCGCGCAGTTCATCAAGTACGAGCGTCCGCACGCCTGGCTGAACTCAGGTGGCGCCGGCACCATGGGCTATGCCGTACCGGCTGCCATGGGCGCCAAGGTGGGGGAGCCGGACCGTGTAGTCTGGGCCATCGACGGCGACGGCTGCTTCCAGATGACCAACCAGGAACTGGCCACCTGCGCCATCAACAAGATCCCTATCAAGGTTGCCATCATCAACAACTCCTCTCTGGGTATGGTCCGCCAGTGGCAGACCCTGTTCTACGAGGGCCGCTACTCCAACACGGACCTCAACACCGGCCACGAAACCGTGCGGATCCCGGACTTCGTCAAGCTGGGGGAGGCCTACGGCTGCGCTTCCTTCCGCTGCGAGCGGGACGAGGATATTGATGCCACTATCCAGAAGGCCCTCGAAATCAATGACCGCCCCGTGGTTATCGACTTCGTCGTGAGCCCCGACTCCATGGTGTGGCCGATGGTGCCCGCCGGCGTGAGCAACGACCAGATCCAGGTTGCCCGCAACATGACCCCGGAATGGGAAGAGGAGGACTGAACATGACCCGCCACACATTGTCCGTTCTGGTTGAAGACAAGCCCGGTGTGCTGACCCGCGTCGCGAGCCTGTTCGCCCGACGCGCCTTTAACATCAACTCCCTGGCCGTGGGCCCGACTGAAGTTCCGGGCATGTCCCGGATGACCGTCGTCGTCGACGCCGACGGTGACCTCATTGAACAGGTCACCAAGCAGCTCAACAAGCTGGTCAACGTGATCAAGATTGTTGAGCTGACCTCCGAATCTTCCGTACAGCGAGACCACATCCTGGTCAAGGTACGTGCGGATGCCGCGACTCGTCTGCAGGTGACCCAGGCTGCAGACCTGTTCCGTGCTTCAGTGGTTGACGTCTCCACAGACTCCGTGGTCATTGAAGCAACAGGCCACCCCGAAAAGCTCACGGCGCTGCTCTCAGTGCTCGAGCCCTTCGGCATCCGCGAAATTGTGCAGTCCGGCACCCTGGCCGTTGGACGGGGATCCCGCTCCATGAGTGACAGGGCTTTGCGCAGCGCTTAGTAAGGCGGGGCCCGGCCCCACCTGCGGCGCAATGCCCGTGCAGTACCGCAACACCCCAGACTAATTACCCAGTGAAAAACGCTCAAGAGGAGTTACCCAAGTGACTGAAATGTTCTACGACGACGACGCCGACCTGTCGATCATCCAGGGTCGCAAGGTCGCCATTGTTGGCTATGGCTCCCAGGGCCACGCCCACGCGCTGAACCTGCGCGACTCCGGCGTCGAGGTAGTCATCGCCCTCAAGGAAGGCTCGAAGTCGATCGCCAAGGCCGAAGAAGCAGGCTTCAAAGCCCTGACCGTTGCCGACGCCGCCGAATGGGCCGACGTCATCATGATCCTGGCACCGGACCAGCACCAGCGCTCGATCTACAACGAGTCCATCAAGGACAAGCTGACCCCCGGCAAGGCACTTGCCTTCGCCCACGGCTTCAACATCCGCTTCGGCTACATCGAGGCACCTGAGGGCGTTGACGTCATCCTGATCGCTCCGAAGGCTCCGGGCCACACCGTGCGCCGCGAATTCGAAGCCGGCCGTGGCATCCCGGACATCATCGCCGTGGAGCAGGACGCCTCCGGCGCAGCCTGGGACCTGGCCAAGTCCTACGCCAAGGCCATCGGCGGCACCCGCGCCGGCGTCATCAAGACCACCTTCACCGAAGAGACCGAAACCGACCTCTTCGGCGAGCAGGCTGTCCTGTGCGGCGGCGTTTCCCAGCTGGTCCAGTACGGCTTCGAGACTCTGACCGAGGCCGGCTACCAGCCGGAGATCGCCTACTTCGAGGTGCTTCACGAGCTCAAGCTCATCGTTGACCTCATGTGGGAAGGCGGCATCGCCAAGCAGCGCTGGAGCGTTTCCGACACCGCAGAGTACGGCGACTACGTCTCCGGCCCGCGCGTCATTACCCCCGCGGTGAAGGAAAACATGCAGGCTGTCCTCGGCGACATCCAGAGTGGTGCCTTCGCCAAGCGCTTCATTGACGACCAGGACAACGGCGGCGCCGAGTTCATGGCCCTGCGTGCCAAGGCTGAGCAGCACCCGATCGAGGCCGTTGGCCGCGAGCTGCGCTCCCTGTTCGCCTGGCAGCAGACGGACGAGGACTACGTAGACGGCTCCGCAGCCCGCTAAGTCTGCTGTGCCGGTGCCCTTCGGGGTGCCATCATGAGGCCGGGTTCACTTAACAATGTGAGCCCGGCCTTTCCGTCCGCCTAGACTTGTTCCATCCCAAGGACTGCAACGCAGAGGATCACTCGTGTCAAAACCCGTAGTACTGCTCGCCGAAGAACTTTCGCCCGCCACCATCGAGGCCCTCGGCCCGGACTTCGAGATCCGCCAGACTGACGGCTCCGACCGGTCCCAGCTGCTCGCCGCCATCGCGGACGTGGACGCCATCCTGGTCCGCTCCGCCACCCACCTGGACGCCGAAGCCATTGCCGCCGCGAAGAACCTCAAGGTCATCGCCCGCGCCGGCGTTGGCCTGGACAACGTTGACATTAAAGCCGCCACACAGGCCGGCGTGATGGTGGTCAACGCCCCGACGTCGAACATCATCTCGGCAGCGGAACTGACCGTGGGCCACATCCTGAGCCTCGCACGCCACATCCCGCAGGCCAGCTCCGCGCTGAAAAACGGTGAATGGAAGCGCTCCAAGTACACCGGCATCGAACTCTTCGAGAAGAAGATCGGCATCATCGGCCTCGGCCGCATCGGCGCCCTCGTTGCCGCACGCCTCCAGGGCTTCGACACCGAAATCCTCGCCTACGATCCGTACATCACCTCGGCCCGCGCCGCGCAGCTCGGCGTCAAGCTCGTCACCCTCGATGAACTGCTGAGCCAGTCGGACTTCGTCACCATCCACATGCCCAAGACGCCGGAAACCGTCGGCATGCTCGGCGCCGACGCGTTCACCAAGATGAAGTCCACCGCCTACGTGGTCAACGTGGCCCGTGGCGGCCTCGTGGACGAAGAGGCGCTCTACGCAGCCCTGCAGGACCGCCAGATCGCCGGCGCGGCCGTGGACGTCTTCGTCAAGGAACCCAGCACGGACCTTCCCTTCTTCGCCCTGGACAACGTGGTGGTCACCCCGCACCTGGGCGCATCCACCGATGAAGCCCAGGAGAAGGCAGGCGTCTCGGTTGCCAAGTCCGTGCGTTTGGCGCTGGCCGGCGAACTCGTACCGGATGCCGTGAACGTGGCCGGCGGCGTGATCGCCTCCGATGTCCGTCCGGGCATCCCGCTGATCGAAAAGCTGGGCCGGATCTTCACCGCGCTGACCCACGCCTCCCTGACGCAGATCGACGTCGAGGTGGCCGGCGAGATCGCGGCGCTGGACGTCAAGGTCCTGGAACTTGCCGCGCTCAAGGGCATCTTTGCCGATGTGGTGACCGAGCAGGTTTCGTACGTCAACGCCCCGGTCATCGCCGAACAGCGCGGCATCAACGTCCGCCTCATCACGACGGCGGAAGCGGAGGACTACCGCAACGTCCTCACCATCCGGGGTGCTTTGAGCGACGGCAGCCAGATCTCCGTGGCAGGTACGCTCACGGGTCCGAAGCAGATCCAGAAGCTCGTCGGCGTCAACGGCTACGACGTTGAGATCCCCATCAGCGAGCACCTTGTAGTGGTGGCCTACGCCGACCGGCCGGGTGTGATCGGAACCATCGGACACATCCTGGGCATGAACAACATCAACATTGCCGGCATGCAGGTGGCACGGCAGGCGGAAGGCGGCCAGGTTCTGGCACTGCTGACCATCGACAGTTCCGTTCCGCAGCAGGTGCTTGACGCCATCAAGGCAGGCATCGGCGCCGAAATGGTCCGCGAAGTGGACCTCGAGGACTAAGAACTGCACCGCCATCAACTACGCGTGACCGAACCTTAACGTCGGCCACGTATGATTGGCCGGTCTGCTTACAATGGCTAGGTCCTGTTTCAGGACCACGCCGGCAGACCGGCCAATACTTTTTGCACACCAGGCAGGAAATCCTATATATCCGCCGCCTGCGGATCCCGGTGTGCGCACGCAATCCAGGTTTCAGGGAGCCCAATGAACGCCGTCCAGAGGTTCATCAGAAGCAAAGTGCTGCTGCTGACCGCGGCCATCTTGATCGCAGCCATGTGCTTGTCGGTCCTCGTCCAAGGCCAGTCGCAGGCCGCACTCAACCGAACGGTGGATGAGAACTCGCGGGGTCTCTACGACGTCCTGGTCCAAGCCAAGGCAGGCTCCGGGGCGCTGATGCAGCCGGAGATCGCCAACGGTGGCGGAGGCATCGGCTTTGACCAGCTCGAGAGCATCCGGAAGCTTTCCGGAACGTCCGTGGCGGCCCCCATCAGCCTGGTGTCCCGCGTGACGCAGAACTTGGAAGCGCCACGGCTCGACGCCATGGACTACCTTGGCTACAACTCCGGGCTGGCAGGCACAGCGACCACGGACCAGGCCGCCGGCGCCACAGATCCCAGCAAATGGCCTGCTGCCGAGTCCGTCCTGAGCGACACTGCCAAGAAGTACCGCCTGACCGCCAGCGCCGTCAGCTCCGACGGTGTCTCCGAGCAGACCCTGTTCAAGTCCACGGCCGAGGGCAGCCTGGGTAAGGCCAAACTCGTCGAGGAGCAGACGGCCGGTGGCACCAGCATCCGGATCGCACCACCAGCAGGCGAGACGGGCATCAAATTCCCCGCACCAGCCGGTGGCTCCGAACATAACCTGTTCAACCTTTCGGTGTCACTGCCCCTGTCTCCCGAAGTGACCGAGTCCGTCGTCGCCGTCGACCCCGTCTCCGAGCGCGCACTGCTCGGCTCGGCAGGCGACTTCCTCGCCCCGCTGGAGAAGGCCCCGCCCGCTGACGCGCGGAACGCCGGAGCCATCGGCCGGCACTTCGAAAGCCTCTTCACCAACGGCATCAGCCTGGAGGAGCTCAACGAGGGCCCTGACTTCCTCGGTGTCAAGCTCAAGTACTGGGCACCCCTGATGACGCAGTACCAGCAGGCGAAGCGCAGCGGACAGCTGACCGCGGACTCGCAGGCCATTCCCCTGGTTGTCCGTTCCGGTACGTCCCTGGACCTTAAGTACAACGTGAAGATCGAGGAGATCGACGCCGCGGGCAAGGTTGTCAAGGACGTCGGCACCGCCACGCGTTCCCTCGGTAAGGACTACCTGCCGTTTGTGTCCAAGGACCCGTTCGCTCTGTCCTGGCCCGGCTCCACCGACCACTCCGGTCTCCTCGGCAGCGCCGGCAACTTCAACCAGGGCCTCTACACTCCGGCCACGTGGAGCACCGACTTCGCTGCCGCTCCGAAGTACACGGACGGCGACGCCGCGGCCAATGGTGCGGTCCAGAAGACCGCCGTTCCCCGCGACTGGGTCACCGTAAACCGCCTGCCGGAGAAGGGCGCCAACGGCGCCCCGGTGGACCAGACCCAGCGTGAGCCCGTGGATGAACGTTCCTACCGGGAAGACCTGGCAACAGGGGAAAAGCTCGCGGCTCCGCTGGCCATGGTCTATGGGACCTTCGACCCCGCGGCTGTCGAGAAGGCCGCCGGCGACGTCAACCGCCTTCCCCTGGGTGGCTACGACCCCACTCCGCTTACCCTCACCAAGGACGCCGAAGGCAAGACGGTCACCGACACCGAACTCAAGCCTTCACTCAGTGCCACCGGTCTGGCGAGCCAGTCGGCCGGTGCCATCACCGACTTCTACGGCCTGGCCGCAGCACGCGGCTACAAGGACAACGCCGCCGTGATCGATGCCGTACGTGTCCGGGCCAAGGCCCCCGGAAGCTGGAAGGAAGCCCAGCCCGACGTCGAAAAGCTGGCCAGCGAGATCCGCGAAATGGGTCTTGAGGCTACTGTTGTGGCCGGTTCCGCCCGTGAGGACGCCAGCATTTTTGTCCCCGGATACTCCAAGGACGACGCCGGCAAGGAGTCAGCGCTGGGCACTGTCCAGCAGTCCTGGGTCCGGCAGAATGCAGCGGACGCAGTCTCCGGCTCCCTCACCGGGACCAACGTGACACTGCTCTTCCTGACGCTGTGCGGAGCCGCGCTGTTGACCGGCGCCTCCACCGTCAGCTACATCCGCAAACGCAAACGTGAAGCCGGGACCCTCCGGGCCATGGGCTGGACCCAGGTGCGCATCAGGAACTGGGTGCTTGAGGAATTCGGTGTCGGCGCCGCGCTGCTCGCGGTAGCCGGGATCATCCTGAGCCTGGTGAGCTGGAGCGTGACCACAGCCATCGTCTCAGCCTCCGTCCTGGTCCTGTATGCGGCAGCGGCCTTCTTCGCCGCCCAACAGCTGCGCCACCGTGATGAGGTGGACCAGGAACCGCAGCACGACGAGCGGCTGATCCCGGTGGACTCCCCGTTGACCTTTGCCAACCGGCAGCTCAGCACGAACAAGTTCAACACCCTGTCCCTGGCCGTCGCAGTCGGCGTGTTCGGAGCCGCGGTGGGCGGGCTGGTTGCCTTGCTCATCGACATCCCCCGTGCTGCCGGAGCGAGCGCCCTCAGCGGCCTGGCCGCAGCAAGCGTGGCGATGCCCAGTATGCTCCTGGCACTCGCCGGCGTCGCCGTGGGGCTGGTCCTGACACTGGTCACCGGCCGGTTTGAGCTGAACGCCAAGCGCCAGTACCTGGGCATCCTTGAGGCCATGGGCTGGAACCCGGACATGCTCCGCCAGGTCCGTCTTTTCGAAAACGCGCTGGTGGGCACGGTGGCCCTGCCGCTGGGCGTCCTGGGCGCGCTGGGCATCGGGCTCCTCCTTGCCCCGTATGCCGCGCTATGGGCCGGCGTCGCCGGCCTCGTGGCTGTACTTTGCTGGATACCGATTGCAACGAAAGTGGTCCAATGACAAACGAGACGAACGTTTACCGGAGCCGGAGGTCCGGCTCGGCTGAGTCGCCCCTGCAGACCCGTGCCAACACCATCGTCAAGGCCGCGGACCACGGGACCCCGCTGGAACTGAGCGACATCACCATCCGCTATGGCGGCGGTAAAAGCGGTGCCGAAGCCGTCAGTGTTGTGGAGAACTTCGACCTCACACTGCACGCCGGCGAGATGCACTGCGTGGCCGGCCGAAGCGGATCCGGCAAGACCAGCATCCTGACAGTGGGGGCGGGACTGACCCTGCCGACGTCGGGCCGTGTCTTCTGGGAAGGGGATTCCCTTGAAAGCATGGGCGACGACGAAATCGCCGACCGCCGTCGGGCCCTGATCGGTTACGTCGATCAGGGCGGCGCCCTGATCGACGGCATGAGCGCCCTCGAGAACGTCCTCCTGCCGGCCGTGCCCGACGGCGAGGTGGACCAGCGCCGCGACATGGCCAAGGACCTCCTGGACCTGGTGGGCCTGGGCCGCCGGATGCGGCACCGTCCGGCCCAGCTGTCCGGTGGTGAACGCCAGCGTGTGGCGATCGCCCGCGCCCTGATCCTGGGAACGCGCGTCCTGGTGGTTGATGAGCCCACGGCCAGCCTGGACAGGGCCTCCGCCAACCGCATCATCAGCATCCTCAAGGACACCACCTCGGACGGCATCGCGGTACTGGTCGCTTCACACGACCACGAACTGGTCCGCCTGAGCGATACGCTGACTGAACTGATCTAGCCCTGCCCCTTCGCACCAAAGGTAACGTCCGCACGTGAGCGCAACAGCCAAAACCCCGTTCTACATCACCACGGCCATCACCTACCCGAACGGTGTTCCGCACATCGGACATGCCTACGAGTACATCGCCACCGACGCCATGGCGCGCTTCAAGCGGCTTGACGGCTTTGACGTGATGTTCCTGACGGGCACGGATGAGCACGGCATGAAGATTGCGCAGGCGGCGGAGAAGGAAGGCCTCACGCCCAAGGAGCTGGTGGACCGCAACGCGGAAATCTACAAGTCTGCCCACGCCGCGCTGGGGATCACCTACGACCGCTTCATCCGGACCACGGACGCTGACCACTACGCCGCGTCGCAGGCCATCTGGAAGAAGATGGAAGCCAACGGCGATATCTACCTGTCCAAGTACGAGGGCTGGTACTCCGTCCGGGACGAGGCCTTCTACGTGGAGGACGACACCCTGGTCAAGGACGACGGCGTGCGGTACTCCAAGGAGACGGACACCGAGGTGACGTGGACCGCTGAGGAGAGCTACTTCTTCCGGCTGTCCTCCTACCAGGACCGCCTGCTGGCGCTGTACGAGGCCCAGCCGGAGTTCGGGGCACCGCAGTCCCGCTTCAACGAGGTCATCAGCTTCGTCAAGCGCGGCCTCGAAGACCTGTCGATCAGCCGCACCACGTTCGACTGGGGTGTCCCCGTCCCCGGCAACGACAAGCATGTGATGTACGTCTGGGTGGACGCGCTCACCAACTACCTGACCGGCGTCGGCTACCCGGACGTCGATTCGGAGTCCTTCAAGAAGTTCTGGCCCGCCGATGTGCATGTGATCGGCAAGGACATCTCACGGTTCCACGCCATCTACTGGCCGGCGTTCCTGATGAGTGCCGGCCTTGAGCTGCCCAAGCGCGTCATGATCCACGGCTTCCTGCACAACAACGGTGTGAAGATGTCCAAGTCGCTCGGCAACGTGGTGGCACCGGCAGACTTCGTGGCGCAGTACGGGCTGGACCAGGTACGGTTCTTCTTCCTCCGAGAGGTCCCGTTCGGCGCCGACGGCAGCTACAACCATGAGGCCATCGTGGGCCGCATGAACTCGGACCTGGCCAACAACTTCGGCAACCTGGCGCAGCGATCGCTGTCCATGGTGGCCAAGAACTGCGAGGGCCGGGTTCCGGTTCCGGGTGCGTTCACGGCTGAAGATACCGCGATCCTGGCACAGGCCAACGGGCTCCTGGAGACTGCCCGGACCGCCTTCGAAAAGCAGGAATTCAGCCGCGCACTCGAGGCCATCTGGGGCGTCCTGGGGGACACCAACGCCTACTTTGCCGAGCAGGCTCCCTGGGTACTGCGGAAGACCGACGTCGAACGCATGAACACCGTGCTGTATGTGACGCTGGAAGTACTGCGCATCGTGGCTATCCTGGCCCAGCCAGTGATGCCCACGGCCACGGCCGCGCTGTTGGACACCTTGGGACAGCCCGACGGCGGATCCCGCCAGTTCTCCGCGCTCACCACACCTATTGTCGCCGGAACTCCGCTGCCGGCTCCGGCGCCCGTCTTCCCCAAGTATGAGGAACCGGCCGAAGCCTAGGTATGTCCCTGCTGGCTACTTGCTGGTACGCGGACTGAGTACGGTTCCGGGGCCGGTCAGTAGGGCCCGCCTTGTAAGGCGGGTACTGAGTACTGGAGACATCCTGGTGCCCGTCTGTCTAGCCTTATCTGGTTAGCAAACTGATGATTCGCATCTGGGAGAACCGTCGCCCCCGATGCTGTCCGTTTGCCTTTAGCCCTCCGTGTCGGGGTTGGCGCCGTTCTTCCACTTGTCTGATCAGTTTGGACCAGACAATGGATGGAGACGGAAATGAAACGGATCCTTGCCGCTTTTGGTGTCGCGGGTCTTGCGCTATTGGGTGCCACAGCGCCGGCCACAGCGACGCCTTCTGAGGACGAGAAAAAGATCACCATTTGCCACGCCACCGGCTCGGAAAGCAATCCCTACAGCCCGGTGACCATCAGCCTCAACGCGCTCAACGCCCACGTGGGCCACCAGCACCATGAGGACATCATTCCGGCCAACGACGGGAAAGTCCTACCCGGAGGCCAGAACCTTGACAAGGCCAGCATCTGGAATGCAGGCTGCGCCGCACCAGGCGAGGGTAACGGCAATGGTAACGGCAACGGCGATCACAAGATCACCATCTGCCACGCCACGGGCTCGGACACGAACCCTTACAATCCCATTACGATCGCCCTGCAGGGGCTCAACGGCCACGCCAATGCCAACCACCAGCACACTGAAGACATCATCCCGCCGAACAACGGCAAGGTGCTGCCTGCAGGCCAGAACTGGACGGCTCAGGGGCAGGCAACTTACTACAACAACTGCATTCTCACGACCGTGCCGCCAGTAGTGCCGCCTGTTGTTCCTCCGGTAGTCCCGCCTGCTGTTACTCCGGTGACGCCGGGCGAAACTCCCAGAGGTGCTGTTGTGGGTGCGCCGGCGGGTCAAGGTGCCGTAGCCGCCAACAACCCTGGCTTCAATGTCCAGACTGCAGTGGCAGGTTCGACTGACGTTTCCATCGCCCCCTGGGCCGCTGGCATCGTCGTGATGATGCTCGCTGCAGCGGGAGTGGCTGCCCGCAGGACCCTGGCAGCCAGCGGTACCGTATCCCGGCCCCGGAAGGAATGACGCCGGCTACTGGCGCCCGCAGGGGCGCTGTTTGAATCACCGGCAGGCGCCGTGGCCGCAAGGGCACGGCGCCTGCCGGCAAACCAGGCAAATCCGACTCACAAGCGGGGTAACCATGGACAGCGATCGAAGGCTCTTCACCACCAAAAGCATCGTCTTCGTGGTGCTTTGCGGCGTGCTGGCCTACCTGGCGTTCGCGTTTCTCCCCTTCTTGGCCGGGCCGGGGGCTTCGCCGACCGTGACCGCGGTTGCTGTGCAGCCGACCACCCAGGCCCCAGCGCCGTCCACCCCCACGCCCTCCACGGACACCGGCGCCCCGGTCCCGGCGGGTCCGGCAGCGTCGCCGCCGCAGCGGCTGGTGTACCCGGCCGCAGACATCGATGTGGTGGTCCATCCGCTCGAACCCACGGGCGAGGACCAAGCCACCCAGACCATCGTGCCGCCCCCCACCATGGACGGCTACTGGCTGTCGCCTTACGGTGCCCCCGGCGCGGGCTCGGTCAATACCACGTACATCGCCGGGCACAGCTGGACGGACCGGGATGCGCCGTTCAACCGGCTGAGTACCAAGGCGGCGGCAGGTGACAGGCTGACCGTGGCCACGGCCACGGGCGAAGTGGCCTACCTGGTGGACTCCGTGACTACCTACGTCAAGTCCGGCCTTAAAGACAGCCCCATCTGGCAGGTGGCACCCAACAGGCTGGTCCTGATTTCCTGCTACACAGGTGATGCCTGGGGCACCAACGTGGTGGTGGTGGCCTCACCGGAGGACCCAGCCCTTCGTCTCAGCAAATGAGACTGATTGACCGGCATGCGGATCATCTTAATATTCTTGGAGCATGAGCGCATCCACGATCAATCTCGCTGTCATTCCCGGTGACGGCATTGGCCCAGAGGTCATTGCCGAGGCACTGAAAGTCCTCGAGAAGGCTGTCGCCGCTGAAGGCGTTGTCCTCGAGCAGACCCACTACCAGCTCGGTGCCGAGCACTGGCTGGCCACCGGCGAGACCCTTCCGGATGAGGTCCTCGCCGACCTGCGTACACGGGACGCGATCCTCTTCGGTGCTGTCGGTGCCGCCCCCGGCGACACCCGGATTCCGTCCGGCATCATCGAGCGGGAGATGCTGCTCAAGCTCCGCTTCAGCCTGGACCACTACGTCAACCTGCGGCCGTCACGGCTGTACGGAACAGTCGGGAGCCCGCTGGCCAATCCCGGCACCATCGATTTTATCGTCGTCCGTGAGGGAACCGAGGGTCCATATGTGGGCAACGGCGGCTCGCTTCGCACCGGCACGCCCCACGAGGTGGCCACCGAGGTCTCACTGAACACGGCGTATGGCGTGGAACGCGTTGTCCGCGATGCCTTCCGCCGCGCCAGCGCCCGGGAACGCAAGCATGTGACCCTGGTGCACAAGCACAACGTCCTGGTCTACGCCGGCCACCTGTGGAAGCGCACCGTCGAGGCGGTGGCCCAGGAATTCCCCGAGGTCACCCACGATTACCTGCATGTTGATGCGGCCACCATCTTTATGGTCACAGACCCCTCGCGCTTCGATGTCATTGTCACCGACAACCTCTTCGGCGACATCCTCACTGACCTCGCTGCAGCCATCACCGGCGGCATCGGGCTGGCGGCGTCGGGCAACATCAACATGGACCGCACCGCCCCGTCCATGTTTGAACCGGTCCACGGTTCGGCCCCGGACATCGCCGGACAGCAGAAGGCAGATCCCACCGCGGCCATCCTGTCGGCGGTGCTCCTGCTGGACCACCTCGGCTACACCGCCGCGGCCCGCAGGATCGAAGCTGCGGTGATCGCCGACGTCGAAACCCGCGACGGCGGCGCCCGCAGTACCAGCGCCGTCGGGGACGCCATCGCCGCAGCGCTCTAGGCCTGCTCTTGAGACTCGGTTAACCGGCGTAAGCTAGTTTCGAATCACCAAATGCTGCCCTGCGGTTCAGTGCTGAACCACATTCAGAAGGCAGCCGATCGTGGAGGAACCATGACTCAGACCGCCCATGGCGTCGAATTTAACCAGCAGCTCTCGGCAACCCCGAAGTCAGCTGAAGAGCGTGCAGCCATCCTGGCCAACCCGGGATTTGGCAACTACTTCACCGACCACACCGCCGTCGTCGACTACAGCGTCGACGAGCAAGGCGAGGGTGGCTGGCACAACGCGCGCGTTGAGGCCTACGGACCCATCTCCCTGGACCCGTCTGCCGCGGTGCTGCACTACGGTCAGGAGATCTTCGAAGGCCTCAAGGCATACCGCCACGCTGACGGCTCAATCTGGACCTTCCGTCCGGAGGCGAATGCGGCCCGCCTGAACAAGTCGGCACGACGCCTTGCGCTTCCGGAACTGCCCCAGGAGTACTTCCTGGGCGCCATCCGGGAACTGGTGCAGGCGGACAAGGAATGGGTTCCCGCCGGTGACGGCGAGGCCCTGTACCTGCGCCCGTTCATGATCGCCACCGAGGCGTTCCTGGGTGTCCGGGCAGCGCGGGAAGTGTCCTTCCGGGTGATCGCATCGCCCGCCGGCAACTACTTCGGCGGCGAACTCAAGCCCGTGTCCATCTGGATCTCGCGGGAGTATGCCCGCGCCGGACGCGGTGGCACAGGCGACGCCAAATGCGGGGGCAACTACGCAGCCTCCCTCATCGCCCAGCAGGAGGCTGAGGCCAACGGCTGCAAGCAGGTCCTCTTCCTGGACCAGTTCAACGACAACGCCGTCGAAGAGCTCGGCGGCATGAACGTGTTCTTTGTGATGAAGGACGGATCCCTCGTGACTCCTGCACTCACCGGAACCATCCTGGAAGGAATCACCAGGATGTCCGTTATCCAGGTTGCCAAGGACATGGGCCGCGAGGTCACCGAACGCAAGATCACCCTGGATGAATGGCGCGACGGCGTGGCCTCCGGTGAGATCGCCGAGGTCTTCGCCTGCGGCACCGCAGCGGTGATCACCCCGATCGGTGTCCTGAAGGACGCCACCGAATTCATCGGCTCCGAGGACGCGAAGGCGGGGGAGACCACCATGGCCATCCGCGAACAGCTCCTGGGCATCCAGACCGGAACCGTGCCGGACACCCACGGCTGGCTGACCCGCCTGGCCTAAGCCTCCGCAACCCTGGCCACTACAATGCGGGGTCAATTAACGCCCGATATCTCCATCGGAATGGGCGTTAAGTGACCCCGCGTTGCTGTTGCAAGGCACCCTCAGCGGCGGGTGGCCTTCCGGGCAGCGTTCTTCAGGGCCTTGCGCGAGACCGGCTTCAGGGCCTTCCGTGCCGCTTCGTCGGCCAGGGCGCGGTTGCGGCGGGCATCGATGATGTCGTTCCAGAGTGCTGTGGCGAAGGCGCCGCCGTCCTGGGCGTAAACGTCATAGGGATAGTCAGCAAAGATGGTCTGTTTGGTGCCTCCGGTGGGCAGGTCCTTCCCTGTTGCCTCGGCGACGGCGTCGGCAATAGCCCAGGTCCGCGTCAGGTGGTGCGTGAGATTGTCCTGGACAAAGACGTTCGCGTCGCCGGAGGCAGCAGCGCGCTCCAGGAGTATGGCCAGATCTTCAGCCAGGAACGTGGCCGCCCATTCGTCGACGTCTTCGATATGTGACCGGAAATCCTCGGCGACACCGTCCACCGCCTCGCGCCAGTCGGTGGTCTCACGGAACTTCTGCCACGTGGGAAACCAGACGATGGCCCCGGTCGCGTGGTTGTGGATGTGCTGCAGGCCGCTGTTCTTCTCCGTCAGTGCATGGTCGTGTCCCGCGGAGTCGGCGCCGGACAACAGTTCGGACAGCGAGATGGTGGGTGAAGTGCTCATGGTGGTGCCTGGCTGCTCTCTCTGGGCGGTGGGTTCACCAGCCATAACCCGCCCCGGTGGTGCGGTTATTCCGTGCCGTCCTGATGCGAAGATGGTGCAGTGAACTCCACCTCGAGCGGCATTCCAGTCGCTGCCAGCCCACTGACGGCTTTCTTCCTGGCACCCAACCCCGGGCCGATGAGCCTGGACGGCACCAATTCGTACGTCGTCTCCGCCCCCGGCGCCAGTACATCCGTGGTGGTGGATCCGGGTCCGGCGGACGAGGGCCACCTTCGCCGCCTCGCGGATGTGGGCCCCGTGGAACTCATTCTCGTGACGCACCGGCACGCCGACCACACGGCAGGCTCCCAGCGGCTCCATGAGCTCACCGGCGCCCCGGTCCGCGCCGCCGATCCCCGGCACTGCCACGGCGGCGGCGAGCCACTGCAGGACGGCGAAACCATCCAGGCGGCGGGAGTGGCGGTCCGGGTCCTGGCCACGCCGGGCCACACCTCGGATTCCGCCTGCTTCCACCTTCCCGACGACGGCCCGCACGGCTCAGTGCTGACCGGCGACACCATCCTGGGCCGCGGCACCACCATGCTGGACTACCCGGACGGCAGGCTGGGGGATTACCTGCTGTCCCTGGACCGGCTCGAAGCACTTGGCCCGGCCACCGTCCTGCCGGCCCACGGGCCGGTGCTTCCCTCCCTGGCGGCCATTGCCCGTGCCTACCGCGAGCACCGGCACGAGCGGCTGGCGCAGATCCGCGCAGCACTGGTCCGGCAAGGCGGGGACGCGACGGTGGTTGACGTGGCAGACGACGTGTACGCCGACGTCGAACCTTCCGTCCGGCGGGCAGCCGAAATGTCGGTGGCCGCGCAACTTGAATACCTGCGTGGGCACCCCGGCGGCTGACAGGACGGCATGACGCAGGGCAGGTGCCGCCGCTCAAGACGGTAGGCTAGCCACCATGCGTATTGCCAGGTTTGTAGTCGATTCTGATCCCCTCTACGGCGTTGTTGAAGGTGAGCCCGGCAGTGAGGAAGTCACTGTCATTAACGGTGACCCCTTCTTCAACGGGGTGGAGCGCACCCACGTCAAGCACAAGCTTGAAGACGTCCGGCTCCTGGCCCCGATCATTCCCCGCAGCAAGGTGATCGGCGTGGGCCGCAACTTCGCCGAGCACGCCGCCGAGCTGGGCAATGAGGTCCCGCAGCAGCCGCTCCTGTTCCTGAAGCCGAACACCTCTGTCATCGGCCCCGGCGACCCCATTGTGCTGCCGGAATTCTCCGATGAAGTTTCATTCGAGGCCGAACTGTGTGTGGTCATCGGCCGTATCTGCAAGGACGTCCCGGAAGACCGTGTCGACGACGTCATCTTCGGCTACACCTGCGGCAACGACCTCACCGCCCGCGATGTCCAGAAAACGGACCTGCAGTGGGCCAGGGCCAAGGGCTTCGACACGTCGGCACCCCTCGGACCGTGGATCGAGACCGAGCTGGACACCGAAGACCTGGCCATCAAGGGCTGGCTCAACGGCGAACTGCGCCAGGACGGCAGCACCAGCCAGATGATCCGCGGCGTCCGGGAAATCGTCTCCATCGTGTCCCGGGCCTTCACCCTGCTCCCCGGGGACGTCATCATGACCGGCACCCCGGCCGGCGTCGACCTCGTCACCGCGGGGGACCGCTACGACGTGGAGATCGAGGGCATCGGCCGCCTGTCCAACCCGGTGGTCCGCCGCTGACGGGTAAAGTTGGAACCACTATGACTACTGCCTCCGCGCTGAACCCTGCCGCCATCCCGTCCGTCACTGCCGAAACCCCGGTCCGGGTGCGGTTCTGCCCCTCACCCACGGGCACCCCGCACGTGGGCCTGATCCGGACGGCGCTGTTCAACTGGGCCTATGCCCGGCACACCAAGGGAACCCTGGTCTTCCGCATCGAGGACACGGACTCGGCGCGGGACAGTGAGGAAAGCTACCACCAGCTGTTGGATGCGCTGAAGTGGTTGGGCATCACGTGGGACGAAGGTGTCGAGGTGGGCGGCCCGCACGAGCCGTACCGGCAGTCCCAGCGCAGCGACATCTACCAGGATGTCATCGCCCGGCTGAAGGCCGGTGGCCACATTTACGAGTCCTACTCCACACCGGCTGAAATCGAAGCCCGTCACCGTGCGGCTTCCCGCGACCCCAAGCTGGGCTATGACGGGTTTGACCGGCACATCACCGAGGAACAGCTGGCCCAGTACAAGGCAGAAGGCCGCCAGGCCGTGCTGCGCCTGCGGATGCCGGACGAGGACCTTACGTTCAAGGACCTCGTCCGCGGCGAGATCACGTTCAAGGCCGGCTCCGTGCCGGACTTCGCGGTGGTCCGCGCCAACGGCGCGCCGTTGTACACGCTGGTAAATCCGGTGGACGATGCCCTGATGGGAATCACGCACGTGCTGCGCGGCGAAGACCTGCTCAGCTCCACGCCCCGCCAGATCGCCCTGTACCGCGCCCTCTACGCCATCGGCGTGGCCGAGTACATGCCCGAGTTCGGCCACCTTCCCTACGTCATGGGCCAGGGCAACAAGAAGCTCTCCAAGCGCGACCCCGAGTCCAGCCTGTTCCTGCACCGTGAACGCGGCTTCATCCCCGAAGGCCTTCTGAACTACCTGTCCCTCCTGGGCTGGTCCCTGAGCGCCGACGAGGACATCTTCACTGTCAAGCAGCTCGTGGAGCACTTCGACATCCACGACGTGCTGGCCAACCCGGCACGTTTTGACCTGAAAAAGGCAGAGGCCATCAACGGCACGCACGTCCGGCTGCTTGAGGCGGCCGATTTCCGTGCGCGCCTGGTGCCGTACCTCCGGGCCGCGGACCTGGTAGGGGAGATCCTCACGGACCGGGAGGAGGAGATCCTCACCGAGGCCGCACCCCTCGTCCAGGAGCGGATCACCCTGCTGGGGGAGGCCCCGGAAATGCTTGCCTTCCTGTTCAAGGCCGACGACGCGATCGACGTCGCAGACGACGCCCTTAAGGGCCTGCCCGCCAACCTGACCGAAGTCCTCGACGCCGCCCTTGCTGCCCTTGAGCCCATTCAGGACTGGAACCCGGAGGAGATCCAGACGGCCCTGAAGCAGGCACTCGTGGAGGACCTCGGCCTGAAGCCGCGGCTGGCCTTCGGTCCGGTCCGCACGGCCATCTCCGGGCGCCGGATCTCGCCGCCGCTCTTCGAATCCATGGTGATCCTGGGCAAGGACTCGTCCCTGAGCCGGCTCCGCACCTTCCGCGGCTGATGTCTGCCACCGGCACCACGGCTGACGGAGCCCTGAGCACACGCTTCGGGTCCATCCGGGGCGTCCTCTTCGACATCGACGACACCCTGGTGGACCTCGAATACGCCATGACCACCGCCCTGCGTGAGGTCAGCGAGCACCTC